>JBBIVI010000115.1:0-4817 GCA_037439825.1 Candidatus Nitrosotenuis sp.
CAGCAGTTGCAATTGCAGACACAATCCCAAAGACCAACACATCACACATCATTCCTGAAATTGGCAATAAAGATCTCCAAAAAAATATCACGTCCACACTAAGACGACTTTACAAGTAACCCGACTAGCAGAGCAAGTTTGATCAAAAGATATGATCTAGCGCTTAAATGATTTATAACTGCATAATAAGAGTGGTACAAGACAAGTCACTCACTAGCGACAAGGACTATGAGTCAGTGTTAGTTCTTCAAGGAGGAGGCTCACTTGGAGCCTATGAATGTGGTGTTTACAAGGCATTGCAAAAACACAACATACATTTTGACATTGTTGCAGGCACATCCATTGGTGCAATAAACGCAGCAGTAATTGCTGCAAGTAAAGACGATAACCCAGCAAAAAATCTTGAAGAGTTTTGGCACTTGCTTGCAGAAAGGATCACGCCATATTTTTTGCCAAGCCCATACAGAGAGTACTGGGCCTTTTTTACATCTGCGATGTGGGGAAATTCACGAATGTTCAAGCCGCTTTGGTTTTGGCCAAACATGTTTAGCTTTAGCTGGCTGTGTCCTGCCATGTATGATCTAGAACCGTTAAAGGACAGCCTCGCAGAACATGTTGATTTTGATAAACTGCGTGACAATACAAGACCAAGACTGCTTGTGACCTCAACTGACATCCAAAACGGAAGTGCTACGGTATTTGACAGCAACAAAGAAGATATCACAGTAGACCACATACTTGCAAGTGCCGGTTATCCGTTCTATGGTATATCTTGGACGAAAATAGGACAAAGGTATCTTTGGGATGGCACGTTACTGAGCAATACGCCATTGCGCGAAATAATCGACGCATCTCCCAAGCGTGACAAAAAAGTCTACATTGTGAACTTGTTTCCAAAAATACATGATGAGCTTCCAACTAATATGATGGAAACTTGGCACAGAGCTCGTGACATTATGCACATAGACAAAACCGACCACAACGTGCGAATGTCAAAGATAATTACGCGTTATCTTACCATTATAAAGGAAATGCACGACATTTTAGAAGAATCTGTGTTGGACCAAAAGGAAAGGCAAAGGTTTGACAGACTTGAGCGAGAATATCACAAACTTGCATGCGAGCGCGGCGCAATAATCAGAGACATAATAAGAATAGAAAGAAAAGAGGATAAGCACTTTCTTTTTGAAGATACAGATTTTTCTGAGGCCACAATCGATGAGCTCATCAAGATGGGGGAAAGCGATGCAAAAAATATCCTCAGCAAGCAAACAATCAAACCTACCGTAGATGAATCTCAAGCACGAATCGAGTCTATGTTTGTTTGATTCCTACAGACAAAGCGCCTTAGGCTAATTCGGCGTAATATAATTGCCTTGTACAAAGGTAAAGAGGTAAACACTTGAACATATACGATACAAGACCAATCTATTGTTCAAATTGCGGCAAATCAATAGGCGAGGTAGCCTATGATGCTGAAATCATTTTCCCAAAGTGTGGTAGTTGTGTAAATCCCATGCCCCACGACGACAAGATACTTACAATAAACGATCTTCCAGAAGACGACACATTAGCCGTCTTTGTATAAGCATCCCAGATTCGTAATATCGTGTTTACAAAGCAAGTTTGTCTGATTTCTACAAACAACACCATTTGCTGGCTTGACTCTTTTCAAGTCGCATGGGCCTTAGTCATTCAATATCGGCAATCATTGTCTTTATACCACTAATTGCAATTGTGATGAGCATACCAAATATTGCAGATACAATCCTGCAGATAAACGAGGCATCACTTGATGTAAATGAGATCGAAAATTCAATACTTAATACGCATTTTCAGATCTCAGAGCTGCAGGCAACAGGCGACGGCAACTTGGTTTACTTTAATGTGACCAACATCGGAAATACCAAACTCTGGGACTATCAAAATTTTGATCTAATTGTCACCTATGAGGGGGTTGTAGGGTCTATTTTAACAAACGTTACTGAACGGCTTGACTATACAGAGAATACACCTACAGGTGATCCAATAGCACTGGACGCAGTTACAGGCTTTAATGAGTTTTGTACTATAATACTTCCTTGTGATTTTGATCACACGGTCACAAGTTCTGGAAGCAACAGAATTCTCATTGTCGGCATAAACGTATCAAATTTAGCTGTAATTTCATCAGTTACCTATAATGGAGATCCGATGACTATGATCAACCAGCAAGACAACGGGGATTCGGCACATGCTTCTTTGTGGTACCTGGTGAATCCAGATACCGGAACACACCCGGTACGGCTATCACTGACTCTTGCTACTGCGGTCACTGCAGGTGCAATATCATTTACAGGAGTTGATCAAACAAATCCCATCGATGCACAAAACGGGGCAACAGGTACATCCAATACACCTGCTGTGACTCTTACTACCACGACTGACGAAACTTGGGTTGTAGATGTAGTTGGTACGCAAAATGGGCCTATGACGCCAGGAGTGGGACAGGCTGAGCGTTGGGATACACTACAAGGTTCAACGATAGGGGCTGGCAGTACAGAGTTTACAAGTACTGATGGCACATTTACATCAAGCTGGACAAATTCTGCTGGTTCCAATAACTGGGCAATTGTAGCAGCCGCACTAAAACCGGCCGGCACGCCGTGTTGTGTGTCAATAGGGGATTGGAACATCGAAGGTATTACAGTAGATTCTATAGACCCAAACATAATTAACAACAAAGAAACTGCTGCAATCAGAGGAAAAACATCATATCAAATAGCAGACAATGGGAAAATGACAGTTACGTTTGCAACAGACAATGGTGCCCACGCATCAGCATTTGTAACTCCATCGTAGACAAGATTTGGTTTTTTAAACAGCTGAGAAAGGACTAGAAGCTGACTCTCACGGTGCTTTCTTGCTCCTAGTGGAATCCGTATGTTCCACCGGCATACCAACACCGCATGTACATGATTCGGCTATGCGTCAGCTTCCACCAATATTAGCACTGCATAAAAGATAAGGTTGTGGTTGAGTTTCAGCGGTGATAATTAGTACACGATTTTCAGGGCAGAAAATTATCTTGCTTTGTTAAATACAATTTTAGTCATTGTTAGTCGGTGGATGTTATTCCGTTTGGAATTTGTTTGATCTACATATGCAGATGAGTTTAGTTGATAGTGTGTAAAGGGTTTTGTAGCAGCCTCAAGGAAAAATCAGAAACTGGAGGAACTTACAGTTATGGTGCAAAAAGGTGTACGTGTTGTGGGATTTTCTTGTTTTCAGAAAACCCAAGGTGCCCGTGCTGTAATGGCAAGTTAAGGTCGAAACCGCGAGGAAGTAAAAAGACACCCATACAATCCGACCCGAAATACAAGGTGGTTTGGACATAGTTTGACTAGAAAATCACAACAAACGAGATAAGATGTTGATTTAGAAATTAATAGAATTATGTGATGTTTGGGATTATGTGAAAATGCAAAACCCGCAATTATTGAAACTTGGGCCAATTTTCCAAATCGAGGTTAAAACTTGTCGTAAATCTTGCTTTTATGTCCAACTTTGAATATTATCACTTTCTGTTCTTCCAAACTCGTTATAACTCGATAAATCCCAACTCGGTTTTCTCAGGCTAGAATCTTGTAATTTATCTATGAATGCAGCAGATTATCTTTATACCGTCAAGTTTTGCAACAATTCTTTGTGCCGTAATTTTGTTGGATTTGCAGATCTTTTCTAATTGTTTTTGGACAGTTGGCGACCATGAAATATTCCAAGACATCGTGGGCTTGAATGATTGGCATTCGCTGACCTCAGTTTCGTGTTTTTGAAACCAGGTATTCTGAACCTCAGAACGTTGACATATGAGATAAATTTTTCATTTTATCGCCTTCTGTCTGCAGAGAAAACTGCAAATCAAGAATTCAAGTTAAATGGTTCGTAGATCGATTGAATTGCATTCCTTACCGGCTGCAGCCAAAAGCTTTCTGTCCGACGAAGCAAGTAACGAATTGGTCTTCTTTGCAGTATGGATGTACAAACAATCATAGAAATGCAACCCAAGTCTCAATGACATACCAAGTATGTTTGGCAAAACATTCCAATCATCGCTTGAAACCTCTATTGGAATCCTTATGAGGTTCTCGTATGCTTTCATCGCATATTCCTTTTCAATGATGCGTTTTCGAACCATCTTGTATAGCACACTTCCCACCTCATGATAAATAATACTTGGAGCAAACAGGATTGTCTTTGGGTCTGAAATAAGATTTACCGCATTATGTGAGTATTCTTCTTCAACCACCAGCTTAACAAGCACACTTGCATCTATAGTATATCTCATCGTTCTTCGCGAGTTTGCCTAACTAGTGCATCTGAAGTGTACGGTGTTTTGTTCTTTGGGATTTTGCTTTTGGCTCTAAATTCAAGAAAGTCTGCAATACCTTGTTTTCTTTCATACTCCTTTATCTTGTTCTCTATTGTCTTTCTTAGCACTTCGCTCCATTTTACATTCATGGAGTGCATCTTTTTCTTGGTACGCCTTGATACTTTGACTGAGACAACGGCAGTATTGCTGTCTTGCATATGATGTATTGGCATTCTTGATTATTAAGTATTACCGATGGGTAGACTTGATCGTATTACCATTCTTAGTTCATCTGTCTCATCAGATCATCTTTTAATCTGAAAATTTTATCAATAATGTATGTCGGAGGTGGGCTTACATTATTCGCATTCGCTGCCTTCAGTTTCTTGCTGTTGAAACCAGGCATTCTATCTTTATGGTGCTAACACAGGGATAAGTTTTTTCTTTTTTATACAAAACACATTGA
>JBBIVI010000116.1:0-4773 GCA_037439825.1 Candidatus Nitrosotenuis sp.
CTAGAGAATTCTGCAGTACGTCGTATGTCTTCTAGGATAAACTTGATTGGTGTAGAATTTTTTGATTCCCGTATGCCAGATGTAATTTCTTTTTCTTTTTCTACCACGTTTACTATGTTCGTGGCCACTTTTTCAGCTAATACATGGTCATTTTTTATCAGCGACAGAATTGAGTTTTCAAAACAACTCACCGCTTCATTGCTCAATGATTCTACATCTTTCAAGGTTTTTTGCTCAAGAGGTTCTTTGAGGAATTTAACCCTCTTTGCGATCAGCGCGGCGTGATCAGCTATGCGCTCTATCCTAGAAATGACCGTCCTGTAGTTAAGACAGTCAGATGGCTGTTTTAACCCTACGTCATACAACATACTAGCATTTTGAATTGCTATGATCAAAGTTCGCATCATGTACAAGCCAAATCTGTCCACCTCGTCGTCCATTCGAGCAACTTCTTCTCCATAATCACTGTCAAATTTTTTGAGTGCTTCTATTGCCTCACGATGCATGTTTGCAGTCATCAAGTACATTCTTTTTAGTGCGACATCAAAAGTGAGTTCTGGAAGTCTTGTCAGAATTTGAATTGTTATCGATTCAGAATCCGACTCGACAATCTCAGTTCCAATCATTGATTTGCGAACTAGGTCTTTGATCAAACGAGAGTGTTCTGGTGGTATTTTAACTCCTTTTGAAGTTGTCTTGATTATTTTGTAGCCAGTTAGATACAATGCAATTATTTTATGTTTTATCGATTCTTCGGAATCTTTTTGGCTTATTGAAAGGATTGCCTTTTTTGTTGGCTTTTCTGAATCAAGTCCAGGAAACAGCGTCAATGATCTGTTTGCGTTTTTTATTATTGTCATGTTGTCGCCATTTTTGATTTCAAGCTCATCCATCCATTTTTTCGGCAAAGAAATTGTATAGGTGGAACCACCACTAATTTGTATTCGGCGAGTCTGTTTTGTGTCTTCCAATGACTGCAATGATTGTTATAGATATGCCAGCTAAATACCGCTTTGCTCTTTATACTATATTGATCAATATAGAACTACATTTTCTCTAAAAAATATGTGGAGATACTAGATAAGTCAAAGATTGAGCACAAGTATGTTGTTAAGTAAGATCCATACGCGTACCAATAGAATTTCCCCCGACAAGATATTCAAAATTGCAGCAACTGTGTGTGGTGTTTACGTTCTTGCAATAATTGGAATAATGGCCTTTCATCTATACTCAGAGTCACACGAAATCTGGGTCGTTGAAGGGGTAGATTTTTTGTTTGGCTCTGAATGGAATGCAGTTGAGGGAAGAGAGAATTTTGGTGCTGCACCATATATTCTAGGAACTCTGGTAACTGCAGGCATTGCAATGGCAATAGGAGTTCCTTTGAGTATTGGAATTGCAATGTTTATCTCTCAGGCACCAAAATATCTGAGTGGGCCGCTATCTGTACTAGTTGACCTTCTTGCAGCAGTACCAAGCATCATATATGGTCTTTGGGGTTTGTTCGTTTTCAGAGAATTCTTAATTGAATGGATAGAATATCCCCTTTACGACACTTTTGGAGAGAGTGTTTGGATTTTTTCAACGGCTCCATTCGGGCTCGATATTTTTAGTGCGAGCATAATTTTGGCGATAATGATCATTCCAACAATTTCAGCTGTATCAAGAGAGATAATGTTTGCAGTCCCGCACCAGCAAAAAGAGGCTGCATATATGCTCGGTGCGACAAAATGGGAGATGTTTAGACTTGCAATATTTCCTTATGCAAAAACTGGCCTCATCGGTGCAGCCATTTTAGGACTTGGGCGAGCTGTTGGAGAGACAATGGCAGTGACGATGCTCATTGGCAACGCTACAGGTCCAAGCGCTTTTCCACAAACACTCTTCCAAGCAGGTCAAACTATGTCCAGCATAATCGCAAATGAGTTCATTGAGGCATCACCTGCATCACTTCATCTTCCGGCGCTGATTGGCATTGGTCTAGTCTTGCTTTTAGTTGCTATTTGCATCAATGTTGTAGCACACCTTCTTGTCTCAAGAATGCTCAAGGTAAAAGAAGGGGCTGTAAACGCATGAGTAACGAATTAACTCAAAAGAGAATCGAGTACAGGATGTTATTCAAGCAGAATGTCAGGACTAGGCTGTTCGTAGACAGAATTGCGATGAGTATTGTCTTTTGTTGTGTTGTAGTTGCAATAATACCTCTTGGAAGCATTTTGTTTGAAGTCTTCAAGAATGGAATTTCTGCACTAACTATGGAATTTTTGACACAGCCTCCAGGTGCAATAGGTTCTGGAGAAGGAGGGATCGGACCAGCAATTCAAGGTACTGTGATAATAATAGGCATGTCAAGTTTCATAGGCGTCCCAATAGGCATCATGTCTGGAATCTTTCTAGCAGAGTTTGGCGAAAACAAATTGGGAAGAATTGTCCGTTTTTTCAATGATGTCTTTATGGAATTCCCTTCAATCGTACTTGGTATATTTGCATTTTTGGCCATAGTGTTGTTGCTTGGCCACTTTTCTTTATGGGCAGGTGCATTTGCATTGTCTCTTATCATGTTTCCAATAGTAGCTAGAACAACAGAAGAATCACTCAAGATGGTTCCAGTCACATACAGAGAAGCAGGAATTGCACTTGGTATTAAAAAATGGGTCATCACATTCAGAATAGTCCTTTCGGCAGCAAAAAATGGCATGATAACTGGAATTTTACTCGCAGTTGCAAGAATTGGAGGCGAGACTGCCCCACTTATTATGACAGTACTTGGGAGTAGTCAGTTTTTTGCAGGATTTGATTCTCCAATGGACGCATTACCGCTCAGAATATGGAGACTTTCGTTGTTACCATATGATAGCGCACAGCTTCAAGGATGGGGTGCTGCAGTAGTTCTAATAATCATAATTCTTGCAATTAACATCGGTGTACGATATTATTTTGCATCACGAGGTAAAAACGGCCTGATATCCAAGATCATCGGAGGCAAGAGAAAGTGACATCGGTTTTTGATGTAAAACAAGACGCCGTGAATTTGGATATTGAAGATGGACATACTGATGAAAAAAAGTACAAAATGATTGCCGAAAACGTTTCTGTATATTATGGAAGTGTGCAAGCAATAAAAGATGTGACCATGAAATTCAAGGAACGTACCGTCACCTCTTTGATTGGTCCTTCTGGATGTGGTAAGACCACTTTTCTTAGATGTCTCAATAGAATGCATGATATGACAAAAAATGCAAGAGTGGATGGAAGGATCTTACTTGACGGCCAAGATATGTATTCTAAGGATGTCGATCCTATCTACCACAGACGTAAAGTAGGGATGGTATTTCAAAAACCAAATCCGTTTCCAACTATGTCGATTTATGATAATGTGGCAGCAGGACTACGCCTCAATGGAGTTAGGAACAAAAAAACCCTAGACGAAATAGTAGAGGATTCGTTAAGGATGGCTTACATTTGGGATGAGGTAAAAGACAATCTCAAAAAACCTGCCATGGATCTTTCGGGTGGACAGCAACAGAGAGTGTGTATTGCACGAGCACTTGCGATCCAGCCTGAGGTTCTCTTGATGGACGAACCTGCATCAGCACTGGATCCAATAGCTACTCAGAAAATCGAAGAAACAATAACAGAACTTGCAAAGGAGTTCACCATAATCATTGTCACCCACAATATGCAACAAGCAGTACGCGTATCTGACTATACTGCATTCATGTATCTTGGTGAACTCATAGAGTTTGATGAGACTCAGAACCTTTTCACCCAGCCAAAAAACGAGCTTACTGCAAAATACGTAAAGGGACAGTTTGGCTAGAAATGACTCGACTTATCGATCCCTCACTTAGAAAACTTTCCATAATAATGTCTGAGATGGGAGAGCTTTCCTTGCAGTCAGTTACGCTTGCGATAGACTCGTACCTTTATGGGAAAAATACAGTAGACGAAGTTCGAAATATCTCACATGAGATTTCGAAAAAATATTTCCAAGTTGCGGATTTGACGTTTGAGATCCTGTTAAAGTATCAGCCGGTCGCAGATGATTTCAGGTTAATTCGTTCATCAATAGAAATATCGTATGGATTTTCTAGATTCGGCAGGTATGCATATGATATCACACAGGTCAGGGATGTGTTTGGAGACATTACAGAATGCGATAAAAGCTGGTTAATTGAAGTGTCAAACAAAGTAAAGAGTATGATTAAGGACTCTATAACTTATTTTGCAGAACTTGACATAAGAAAAGCTATCAAAATACAACAGAGTGAAGAGTTTGTAGATAGGTTGTACAAAGAACGACTACCCATGCTGATAAACTCAAACGATACTAAATGTGCGCTTGCCGAAGCATTGGTGTTACGCTATCTTGAGAGAATTGCTGATCATGCGATCTTTATGAGCGATGCCATAAATTACATAGTGACTGGAAAGCACAAGCTGACAAAGCAGATCTTGACAGACAGTATGTAGAGCATGTTGGTTATGGACATGTCAGAAAACTATTTTGGATAATATCTTTAGTTTTGAACTTTAATTATTTTTATGCCAGATGAAAGTTGTAGAAAATGTGGTGGAAGCTTGATCGACTATGCTCGTTGTACAGAATGTAAAGGAATTCTACTTGAGATGTGTAAGAAATGTTGTAATGTCATTACTCATCATAGCCACATAGATAGTTGTAGATTTACAGCATTTTCAGTTACGAATTGATAGGGTAATTACTTAATAAGAAAAATTTAGAAAAAACAACATCATTTGTTGTTAGTTGTT
>JBBIVI010000117.1:0-4769 GCA_037439825.1 Candidatus Nitrosotenuis sp.
GCAAGAGCGTTGCACTCGTAATATCTTTCAAGCCGCTATTGGAGTGGCTTGATGAGCATCCACTACGAGATGATCCTAATGCTCCCCTTTGGTATTCTTTTTGGAAGTCATCTAGGACAAAGCAGGTAACGTATGGATACCTACGTGAGCATCTCAAACGTTGCAAAGAAAAAGCAGGAATAAAAAAACGCGTATGGAACTATCTGTTTAGGAATTCACAGCTTACAAACCTTGCAAAAAACTATCTGACCAAACACTTCGGGTATATGGAAACTGGGGTGCAGGCTCCAAGATGCCTGCAAAGTATGCGCACCTTTCTGGCAAAGACGCAGAAAATGCTATCCTGGAACTGCATGGAATAAGGTCAAATGACAATAGCAACTCTGCAATTCCCAAAATGAAAAAATGCCCACGCTGTGAGCAGGATAACACTCCTGAGAAGCACAGATGCACAAGCTGCGGCTATATCATAGACGAGAGGCTGCTTGCAGAGACGGTCAAAACCCAACAGGACACCATTGAAACAATAGTAAAAAGACTTGAAAATGTAGAAAGGTTTGGCGAGAAAATAGATATGCTTTTTGATGAGCTGATAAACCAAAAATCTACGGTCAGGAACCAAGCTCGATTCTGAGCTTTCTTACCTCGTTTTTGTACTGGTCAATCGCATCTTTTAGCTGAAGCAACTTGATTTTTGAAATATTGATTATCTCTTCCATTATATCATAAAATGATGGTTTGCGTTTAAGGTGTAATTAGCTTTCTCGAAAATTATTCCGCTCTCATTATTCTCTTTTGTGTCGGTATATTGTTTTCCGACATGTTACATAATGCTTTTCTGGTTTCAAAATACTGACACCATAGAGTAAACGTCATTTCTGATTACAAAAAAATTGAAAGGATTCTTGCAGAATCTACTCCTTAAGCCCAAATCCATTGTTCCCGCAACTCCTCCTATGAAAAACCGTGACTACCAGTAATGATACGGCATACGATTTCTTAAGTATTGATGTTGTTATGGATCGTTCATTATTCTTTTCAGTTCCATAATGATCTGTGGTATTGATTTTCTTGGCAACTGATCTGCCGATTCTGCAAGCTTGTTCCATCTCTTACTTTTTGATTCTTCCAAAGATTGTACGCATTTGTCATACATCTTGTCCTCAGTAAGCATTGCATGTATTAGATGCAACAACTTCCTTGCTGCTGATACCATGGCTACCCTATGGCCATGCCTGTTCCTGATCTGCTGGTAATGATTCTGAAACCCTTGCAGGTTGGAGAATAGCAACAAAAGACTTTTATCGCTTACCCGGAGCCTAATCTCAACTACTTGCAGACAAAACAATACTAAAAAATCAACAAAATTTGTTCGTTCATTTCAATCAACAAAGGTATCATATCGTTTTAGTGTTTTTTGCAAATATTGGCAAAACACATCCGTAGGATATCAAAAGAAGACAAATCTCTCAATAAGGAACTGTCTGCAGAAGACGAGTGGTCACATATTACAGAGGTCGGTCCAAAAATAGACATACAAGATCCATTGGAAGTTTCACAAAGGTCTATCTTCTTTTCAAAAAATCGACAAAATGCAACCAGGCAAGAAATCGTACAGGAAAAATCAGAAGAGGTAAAAGATCAAATTAACAACACGAATCAATACCAAAAATTTGTCAATGTTTTGCTAAAAGCAAAAATGGATGAGCTCAAAAAAGTGATGGAAAATCAGAAGCGATTCACAGAAGAGCTAAATTGTTTCCAAGATGTACAAAAAAACAGAGTAGATCTTGAACAAATAAATCCGAAATACATCACAGAAGATGATACAAAATCTCTAATTAATACACTAGAGTCAGAATACGAGAGAGTAAAAGAAAGACTGGAACATGAACAAGCGGTAATAGAAAAAACAAAAAACGAACTAGAGTTAAAAAGGAAGCAAATAGATCAACTCAAAGAAGAGCTAAAATTCATAACTCAAAAACAAAAAAAGCACGAAGTAGACGATCCGGTTCAAATGATCAAGCACGAATTAAAAAAACTAGGCATCACTGACGATTCCGGTAATATCTCAAAAGCATTAGAGGTGCTTTCGAATAAAACAAAACAAAGCAAAACCTAGATGCTCTTAACTTTGATTATTCAACATAATTAATGTGACAATAAGGTACAACAATTATGATCCCAAAAAAAGTATGGGTAAAATTGATAAATTATCGGCTTGCCACGTGTTCGATTTGCAATGAGGATCTAAGACTGGATCAAAAATCAATACGTTATCAAAATCGCTGGTTTCACGCAAATTGTTTTGAATCTATGTTGCAAAAACCTAAACCTGAGGAAAAAACGATGTCACAAAGACCGACCCGGCCAAAAAATGAGAAAATTTACAAAGCAACAATTCTCTCTGAGAAAGTTTACCTTCCAGTAAAGCCATTACAAAAAATAACACTCACTACACATGCTGATGCACAAAAAAAAGTAATCACGGAAACAAGACTGCCAAAGAAACCACTACGACAACAGACCGTCCCAAAATCAAAGCCAACAAAAGAACGAAAAGAACAAACACTCCAACACGCAATCGCGTCTACAAAGAAAACAAAGAAGGTTCAACCCGACCCAGTTCTTATCATGTTGGCAGTTGCAATATTTGCTCTACTGATTTACAACGTATACAGTATTTCGACATACCTAAGCTTTATCTCGATTAGTATGGCTGCAGCAATAGCGTTTTATCACATAATATCTAGGAAACCGCCACAAACAGAATACCAATACAAATCTCGGCTGTCATCGCTTTACTCAATGTTGATTCTGGTTTTGCCTTTTGTTTTTGCCACGATTATGGCATTTGAGGGATACCCAGCACACGTGACACTGACTCAGGCAATCTTCGTATGGGCACTGACCCTCTCATTTTGGCAAACGATGCTTTTTGTCCCGCTTGCAATACGTAGTGCAACACGAGAGGCTATGCTAAAAGAACCTTCTACATATCCTCGAATCAGCGTTATTGTGCCAGCGTATAACGAAGAAAATGTAATTCGTTCAACAATTGAATCGCTTCTTGCAACAGATTACCAAGACAAAGAAATCATCGTAGTCGATGATGGAAGTAAAGATAAGACGCTAGAGATCGCTATGGCGTATAAAGACAAAATCAAAGTAATACATAAAGAAAATGGTGGAAAGGCATCGGCTCTGAATCAAGGCTTGTTATATGCTACAGGTGAAATAGTAACTATTGTGGATGCCGATACAATAATTGGACATTCTTCACTAAAACACATAGCAAAGGCAATGGTCGACGAAAATGTGGCCGCGGTAGCAGGAAATGTAAAAATTCGCAACAAGGTAAATTGGCTCACTTGGTGTCAAGCACTGGAGTATATGTCTGGAATACAAATTATGAGAAGAGGCTTGGACTATTTTGGTGCAATCACTATCGTTCCAGGTGCACTTGGTGCATTCAGAAAAAAGAAATTAGATGAAGCAGGAGCATATCACAAAGATACCTTGGTCGAAGACTTTGACGCTACTATGAAGGTACTTCGTTCTGGTATGGTGGTCAGTGGTAGTAGCATGGCTACAGCATACACACAAGCGCCACAAACATTACGCGATTATTATAATCAGAGAAAGAGATGGTATCGTGGAAACCTTCAAGTACTAAAAAGGCATTCTGATATTCTGCTAAATCCCAGGTTTGGCTACTTACAAAAGCTTTCATACCCTCTCATGGCAATACACATGCTTGTAATTCCTATCGCAAGCATAATGCTTTGGGCCTTTGTAGCATACCAGCTACTGATTGGAAATTATCAGTTCGTAGCATTTACTTTGGCATTATTTATCGCATTACAGTATTTACTTTCTATGATGGCAGTTCGTATGGATAATGATGACAAAAGGATAATCCTATATTCGCTATTCCTCGTAATTGGATATAAGCAGCTCATGGATGTATTGCAAATCAAGGCTGTAATCGAAGAAGTTCTAGGCAAAAAAGCAAAATGGACAAGTGCTAGGAGGATTAAACAATAGATGTCGTACTCAAGATTGATTGCAGTGGTGATTGGACTCTGTTTTGTGGCTATGTTTCCTGCTGCATTTGCACAACAAAGTGCCGGTGCAATAGACGTATTCATAAAAAATGAAAATAATGACAGAGTGTTCCCTCAAGGAGTCACAGTCAAGGTATTCAAAGATCTGGAATCTTTACCAATACAAGAGATCTTATCAGTTGAAAACAACCCATTGTCGATTTCCTCGCTGCCTCTTGGGCACAGATACAGCATAGAAGTATACGTAAACAGCATGTATGCTGGCGTAGGATTTGTTGATTTACAAAAAAACAAGCAAAGCACAGAGATCACAATAAAAAATATGGGTGGCATGAGGCTGAATGTATTTTACAATGATGGTCAGACACCGCTTTCTGGCGCATTTGTAGTCATAAAATCACAAGATGGCAAAAGTTGGCACACATCAAACACGGATCAATTCGGAAACTCCATTCGGGCTTGGTTGTATCCTTCAATAAAAGACAACAACTATTATTTCGCAGAGATCTCACTTGGGCCAAATCTCAAGTTTACTACGCTGCCGATCAAACTACAATCATCTGTAGCACAAGACTTCAAAATAGTTACGACATGGCCTACCATAATAGACAAATTAATCACAGTCGAAGTCTATAACTCGACAAAAACCAAAGTCACAAAACAAGACTGTGAATTTGTCTCACAACTCCTTGATGCAAA
>JBBIVI010000118.1:0-4677 GCA_037439825.1 Candidatus Nitrosotenuis sp.
TAGTCTCTCAACACGAACATCTGTGTTTGTCAGATTTGAGATCTTGGAGATGTACTTGTCCATAGTTATGACAGGTGCAGTCACGGAGCCAAGCTCCATGACGAGCATGCGATAGTATTTGGCTGCAAGTTTTGTTCTCATTTTGAGATCTTTGTTTGAGCCAGTTCCACTACAGATCTCTTCAAGAGATCTTACAACATCGCATTGTTTGCATGCCATGTAAATTGTCGCGGCAGCAATACATGCAACTGATTTTCCTTTGACTTCCATGTGGGAATCAAGATTCCGGTAAATCATTGATGCTGTCTCCAAAACATTGTCTGACAAAGAGAGGTTCTGACATGTTGAGCCAATCATTGACAAAACATTTGCGAGTCTTCTTTCCCTTGGGGATGAGACACGTACTCTCTGTTGCCATTTTCGTAGACTGTGCATCTGATTTGCTACTTGATAGTTGATCGTCTTCCCAGAGAAGTCTTTTGTTGAAATGGAAATCTCTGTTGCGATTCCCAAATCGTGTTGCGAAAATGTGGTTTGACCGCTTGCTCTTGTGTTCTTTAGCTTTTCTTCAAGGCTTGAGCTTTTTGATTCTGGACCATAATCTGCCAGTTGTTCTAGCACGACAATTCCGCACATAGAACAAATTCTTTCGCCACTTTGTATATCATCCACTAGAGATGATTTGCATTCAGGGCAGCATGTTTCTAGTTCTGTGACGTTCATCTTTTTCTCTTCCTTGTTTTTTTACTTACAGGTTCGTCAAGGAAGTACACTTTTTTGCCTGTGTATTTTTTGATGTTGTTTGTCATCGGAATTGCCGATGCAAATGGACTACTAACGGGGCCGATCAATTCTGTAACTTTGGCAATTCTTCTACCGGCGTCGTCGCAGACAAAGTTGCCTTCATCCAGTGGTCTTTTGAGTCGTATGATGACTCGACCACTACCGGCCAAGTGTATTATTTCCCCTACCTCCTGCAATTATTTTCTACAATAATTCCGAACTAATCATAGACTTCTGTCAACTTTACTTTAGCTATTAGCTAGAACGAATTTTATTTTGACTGTTTTGCCCGTTTGGCCACAAGCTTTTCAGAAATTTTGTAAAGTATTTTTGTCTTTGGAGAAACTTTTGGCAACACTACATAACCAGAACGTACATAGGCCCGCCTTGGAAATCTTACCTTTTCATCTGACTCTTTTGGTTCGAAACCAGCTTCTACTGTTGCATCAATTAATTCTTTAAGTGATGGATCAAAAATGCATTTGTCTTTGGGAAGTCTCCGCCCCATTTTTTTTGTTAAAGTCTTGTTGAAATAATCCAACCAGATTACGACATGTTCGTAATCTTTCAATCAAATCACTTTATCAAAATTGCATTTACGATTCCGTGCTGACCAGGCCTTGACACAACACGGCATTTGCCATCTTCTGTTTCTAAAACCGCGCCCTTTGAGATGACACCGCGTCTTTGGTAATCACTGTTTGTCGCATTTTCTAAAACTTTGAGGATCTTGGATTTTTTGATTTTGCCACCTTCGATTGCAAGGTTTACGAAATCAATAGTCTTAAGTCCTGTCTTGATATGATTTGCGCGAACTGATCTTGTAACTGTAAGTTGTTGTCCAATGATAGCTTCGTTTGGGAATCTATCGATTTCATATTTTCTTCTAGTTCTAAGCGGTACCCGTCTTCCACCAGTTATCTTGCTTGTCGCAAGATTCTCAATTGCTCGTTTCACAGGTTGAATTCAAACTACTCTAATTTATAGACAACGCCGTTACTTTGGAATGAATGTGCTATATTACAAAATCTAGGGTTGTTGTGGCATCTCTACTGCCATCGGCTTTGCGGGCTTGCGCATTTTCTTAAATAAAATTTGTTTCAAGATGTCAGAATCACCACTAATTCCAAAATACTTCTGAAATTTTGAAGTAGTTGTGTAGATTTTTAATCTTCCAACATTTTGGTGAGTTATGAAATCGAGCTGTGATAGCTCTTTGAGGTGTGAATAAACCCCACTACCTCTTGTCTCAACAAGCTGTTTTGAAGAAATTGGTTGCATGTATGCAATGTATGAGAGTGTCTTTAGCGTGGCTTTTGCCAAGATTGGTTTTGATGCGAATCGTCTTACAACCTCGTTGAACTCTGGTTTTAGCTGAAAGACGTATGAGCCATCTGGAAGTGTTGTTACCTCTATTGCTTTGAATGCTGACTTGGTCTTTTTTTCGATCGCACCAAGAAGGGCAAGCGTCTTTGTCCTAGATTCGGTGCCTGATGCCTTGATGAGTTCTTCAACAGAAAGTGGTCTGCCAGCAGAATAAAGTGCGGCTTCTAGCCTAGCAATTGCCTCGTTGTCATCTTCTACCTTCATACGGTTGCCTCCTTTGAGATGGTGATCTTAATGTCATCACCTTCTTGTTCCAAGTCTACTTTTTGATCTCTGGCCAAGAACAGTATGGCAAAAAAACATCTGATGGAATCGGTAGTATCGAGATCTGCAATTATGGATTGGAGGTAGCCATATCCATGGCCTTCTATTTTTCGCAGGATTAGTTCTTCATATTTACCTATGATATTCTCAAGCGATACAAAATAATCCTTAAAATCAGGTACTTCGACTGGCTCAAACTTGAGTTGATTCCCACGTCTTGATCTAGGATTTGCAATTGTTCCGATAAGATTTTCCAAAAGATCAAGAAGTTCTTCCAAAGTTACGGGGTATGTGGCTTCATGTCTGTATGGTATGTTGAGAAGCTGGATATCCAGATCGGTTCGTTCACGCAACGGTTTTTTTTCCATTGCTGCCTTTTGTAACGCAAAAATTCGCTCTACCTTCATTCTGTGAATTAATGACGATGAAAGAGCTGCCATTCCAGCAACCCGAAGATCTTTTTTATCCGCTTTTTTTAGAATCTGGATTAGAATCTCTAAAATTTGAATTAGGTTTATCTCCCAAACATCTTTTTTTGCGATTGTATTTGGGTTAAATAGTACATTGACTGGCGCCTGCGAAATGTTTTCTACTTGTGGCTCATTCAATAATTAAAATTCTAAATTTGTTTAATAATACTATGAGGCTCTACTTTTTTGCCGTACTCGGTCAACTCTTATATTGTAATTATCTGGATGTAACCTAAATGAAAGCAGCAAGAATAGTCGAACCTAAAACACCTTTAGAGATCACCGAAGTAGAAACTCCCAAACCAAAGGATGTTGAGGTCTTAGTTAAAGTAAAGGCAACAGGCGTGTGCCACAGCGACCTCCATTTGTGGGAAGGTGGCTATGATACAGGCGATGGTTTTATGAAAGTAACCGATAGAGGAGTCAAATTCCCGGTAATCCCAGGACACGAAATAGTAGGCACCATCACAGAAATAGGAAAATCAGTTCAGGGCTTCAACGTAGGCGATGACGTCCTAGTATATCCTTGGATTGGATGTGGTGTATGCGTTGCATGTAGGGTGGGAAACGACAATCTATGTGATGCTCCTCGCTCACTAGGTGTTTTCCAAAATGGTGGCTATGCAGAATACGTACTTGTTCCACACTTCAAGTTCTTAGCAAAGGTCACAGGAATAGATCTAGATGCTGCAGCATCCTTGGCATGTTCTGGTCTTACAGCTTATACTGCAATAAAGAAATCGAACGCAAATTCACAGCACAATATGGTGATCTTTGGTGCTGGAGGCCTTGGCCTAATGGGAGTTCAAATAGCACGAGCAATTACCAACGCAAACATAATTTGCGTGGACATCGATGATGAAAAACTAAAAACTGCAAAAGAACTAGGCGCAGATAACACCGTCAACTCAAAAGATCCAGACGCAGTACAAAAAATAATGACGTTGTGTGGAAACAAGGGTGCCGACTGCGTAATAGATTTTGTTAATGCACCACCTACAGTAAAGATGGGACTTACAGTAATAAGAAAACGGGGGACTGTGATATTGGTCGGCTTGTTTGGGGGATCTGTTGAGTTACCACTTGTTTCCGTTCCGCTCAAAGCAATTACGATTCAGGGTGCATACACGGGCAACTATAATGACATGCTAGAACTATTGGGTCTTGCAAAAAGAGGCGTAATCAATCCAATCATCTCAAAAAGATACTCCCTTTCTGAAGCAAACGTGGCTCTGGAAGATCTTAAGAATAGAAAGATCCTAGGACGTGCCGTAATCAATCCTTAACTCATTCGTTTATGATAGAGTCTTTAGTGTGGCCCTTGTTGACCAGCATTTGTATTATTGCATCTACAGAATAATCTATACCATGTTCGTGTTCAAAGTGCTCTCTAAGCTTCTTTATTAGTGAAAGGCTCTTACTTCCTTCAAGCTCAAAACTACACTCAAAACCATAATCGCAACAAGCCAGTTTGATTGTCATCAAACCAACCCTTTTCTCTTTACTTATAACTTCTAATTAACAAAGTTAACTCAGTATTCTCTTTATGCAGAGGTGGTTCTTGAATCTAAGAAACACGGTTCCATTTGATAGTCTTTCGAGTTTTATCTGCCCAAAAGTGGGAGGTGTTTTCATAGATTTATTGTGGTCTGATGATATTTAGGAAATGATTAACAATGGTAACTATGTACAATAAAGTCCTACAAGTTATTTAGATGTAGGCAATACAAAAGTTATTGGTAAGTAAGAGCTACCGCGACAAAATTTACATAAT
>JBBIVI010000119.1:0-4640 GCA_037439825.1 Candidatus Nitrosotenuis sp.
GTCTACAGTAAGACCTACTGCATCATAACTGATCTTGTGGGTCTTACCATTTACTTCGACTGATGCACTTCCGGGTTCGCCAAACGCAAAATTTGGCATTACTAAAGCGATTAATAGCAATGTGAAAATCAGCCCGGATTTCATCCTAGATTACGCCTCGCAAAATCTGTATTATATCTTTATTATTTATCATGTTGTGTGCCTGCCACACAGTACTTAGCCTCAATTCATTGTAAAAATTACAGAATTTTTGATAAATTATTGGATGATTTTATTGTGATTGATTAGTCAAGATCCTTTTGCAGTTTTTTTGGATTATTGTTGAAACTGTGACCATGATGACTGTAAAATCTTTAAAAATGGATTATGTGGGTTGAGAAGAGTTCAGTGCAGACATGGATCTTTCCTTTGGCTTTATCTCTTCACTTGGTATCTTCGTGGTAGTTTATGGACTAATTATTTTCAGAAATATTAAGGGTATAAACATCCCAATTTGGGCTGCTATGGTTATTGGTGCAGCAGCCGTCTTGGTATTAGGTATAGTTGAACTTGACGATGCGTTTTATGCCATCAACTTTGATGTGATATTTTTTCTTCTTGGGATGTTTGTGTTGGTCTCAGGCTTAGAGTCATCTGGGATGTTACACCATGTAACTAATCGAATTTTATCACGTGCAAAAACGCCGGGACAAATTCTGTTTCTGATTTTGTTTGTAATGGGCCTGATGTCTGCGTTTTTGATTAACGATACAGTGGCACTGGTTGCAACGCCGATCGTAATTGGTTTGGCAAAGACGATGAATATGCGTTCTGCACCATTATTGATTTCGCTTGCATTTGGTGTCACTATTGGTAGCATGATGACGCCGATGGGAAATCCACAAAACTTGCTAGTCGCGTTACACAGCGGCATGGAGTTCCCACTAATTAATTTTCTAAGATATCTCTTCCTGCCTACAATCGCGTGTCTGTTTTGTACATATTTTATCGTCAGGTGGTATTACAAAAAGGAATTTTCAAAGGCTGTCATGCCAGAAGTAACACAAAACAAAATCGCATTGGATAACGATCTTGCAAAAAAGTCATCAATTTTAATAATTCTAACGGTAATCGGGTTTTTTCTAATCGGGATTGTAAAGATGTTCGGAGTTTCGACTGAATTAAACTTCAGTCATGTTGCTATTCTTGGTGGAATTGTCTTGCTTGTGATAAGTAGAAAGAAAATGCAGGTGATTCGAGGAGTAAACTGGCAAATACCTCTGTTCTTTGTTGCAATGTTTGTGTTTGGACAAGGATTATTGGATGGTGGTGTGATTGAATCACTTCAAATGATTTTGCCTTTTAGCTCAACACCTGACTCTGCATTATCCTCAGTCAACATAATTATTACGAGCATAGTTATGAGTCAGATAGTCAGCAACGTGCCATTTGTTGCAATTTATTTACAGATTCTTCAAAGTCACGGATTCACAAACACAGATACAATAACATGGGTTACTCTTGCTGGAGGGAGTACATTGGCAGGTAATCTGACTGTTCTTGGAGCTGCAAGCAACGTGATAATCTTAGAATCTGCCGCAAGACGAAATGGACCAACTTTTTCGTTTAGAGAGTTCTTCAAAATAGGGGGTATCGTTACTACATCAAACATACTTGTGTTGATCGTCTTTATCACATTATTCGATATCTGATTATCTGCCGTTGATATCATCTTACCGTAAATGTAGCAGTTATTGTGCTTGGATTGTTGGCAAATATTGCAAAATTATTTGTTCTACATGTCTTTGCCTTGATCAAACCCCACATCTTCATGTCTAGGGCATCTCTGTCAGACTCGAGGTGAATCTCGGGATTGTAGGTGTTTGTCTTGCCTGCGCAAATCTCAACGACAACAGTGTTAGATGTAGATGTGGTTGCTATGTTGATGATTCTTACTGACCTGTCGTCTTGGCTTACACTCTTTGTCTTTTTGACTTCGTCTTGATGTGATGTTTGTTTGTTGGCTGTATCTTTTTTGATTCCTGCATAAGATTTGATCTTCATGTATTGTTTTTCATAGAAAGCTTGTATTTCATCTTGGGTTTTACAGTGGACTTGTCTTGTTCGATCTCTTTGGGAGGTATGGTTCTGTCTTCTGCAAGAATTGGAATCGTGCATACGGAAACCGCTGTAAGTAAAATCAAAGAAGTAATAAGGCCAAAGAATTTCAATTTGATTTTATATATCGATTTTAAATTAAAAGATTTTCAACATTACCAAATCTGAGATTTGATGCGTCATTGTAGTAATTGTGGTTTTAGATTACACCACGTAGTATTTGTATTATTTTTTCAGCTATGACATTTGCTGCAAGTGCTTGCGCCTCTTTTGTCTGGGCGCCAATATGGGGGGTGCATATGAAGTTTGGAAGCGTGGCAAGCTTGTTGCCGATTGGAGGCTCTTTTTCAAATACGTCCAGTGCTGCGCCACCTAGGTTTCCTGATTTTAGCGCCTCATAAAGCGCATTTTCATCTACGGTGCCGCCTCTTGAGGTGTTGATTATTTTTGCAGTTTTCTTCATCTTTGAGATTCTTTCAGCATTGATCAGATTTCTTGTACTGTCTAACAATGGAACATGTAGTGATATGTAATCTGCACTTTGCAAAAGAGTGTCCAAATCCGCTTTGATGAGACCAACATCTTTTGCAAATTCAGGATCAATTGGTACTACATCATATCCTATTATGTTCATGTTTAGTGCTCTTGCAAGCCTTGCAAGTCTTTTTCCTATGTTGCCAAGGCCTACGATTCCAAGATATTTTCCTGCAAGCTCGGTTCCCATCAATTCCTTTTTGATCCAATTTCCTGCTCTGAGCTCTCTGTCTGCGCGTGGGATTTCACGTGCAAGTGCCAACATGAGGCCAATCACAAGCTCTGCTACTGCGTTCATCGCACCCTCTACGGCATTTATGACGCGGATGTTCTTTGTTTTTGCAAACTCTGCATCGATGTTATCCAGACCTACGCCAACACGTGCAATGATCTTGCACTTTGTAGCTTTTTCTATCATCTCTTTTGTAATTGTGGTCCTACTTCTTACTATGACAATGTCAAAATTAGCAATCTTTTGTGCAAGATCTTGTGGTGTTATTTGGGGTTCATATGTTACTTGTAGGCCGTTTTTTTTCAGAATCTCGTTGAGAATAGCGTCGACTTGATCGCAGATTAAAACGGATTGATTAAAACTCATGCAGTTGGCTTTTGTTACACAGAATATAATTCATTATGGGGCTTTGATAAAAATAAGAAAATAAGGGGAATTTTAAATTCCTAGTTCTGCCTTGATTTCGTCAGCACGTTCATCAGTGTACAAGCCATGCAAGTTGATCTTTGGATGCTCAATTGAATTCTTTCCTGCTGGAGGAATGGCATCACTTGGGTTGCCCAAGAGTTCTGCATATGATTGTGCATTTGTACCCAATTGCTCATTTAGACCAAATGGATCACCTACAACCATTACTGTTGCTGCACCTGTGAAGATTGCTGCATAGTCATGGTTTACTGCAACGTATACGCCTGGATTATCAAAGACTACATCGGCAATCATGCCTTGTGAGCCTCCAACTAACCAAGTCTCGGTACCCTTTGCTTGCACTACGTTTGCTTGAGTTACACGGTCGATGATTTCACCCACAATGTGCCAGAACAGTGGTTCGTTTCCTTGGTTTTCGACAAAGAATCTTACGTGTTGACCTGGCTCAATGAAGAGCAGTTGTGATTGGTATTGTTTTAGGTCTTTTGAGTTCCATGGCTGAGCTACGAAGATGTTCTTCTTTGCATCACCTAGAACTAGTTTGTTGTGGTCCTCATTTGGAACATAACCAAATGACATACCGTTGACAACTGTCCACGTGGTTTCATGCTTGAACATTTTTCCTTGATCATATCCACCAGCATCATTTAGGTACAACTGGTTGTACTGAAGCTGGAATTCAAGGGCATCTGCAGAGTATGTCTGTCTGTCTCTGACGACTTGGCCGTCCTGAACCTTTGTCTTCTCGACAATCAACGGTTTGTAACCTTTGAGTGGATCTACAATGGTGATTCCGTACATGCCAGAGAGGACATGCTGGTCCATAGCTGCTACGTCGACACCAGAGCAGTGGTACTTGAAGGTACCTGGCACTTGTGCAACATAACAGTATGTCTTGGATTCACCTGGCAAAACTTTGCCAAAGTTTCCTGCACTCATTTCAGATGCATGCATGTCGTTTCCGTGTGGTGTTGGTTCACCTTTTGGGATTGTTAGGGTCATCATTACTACATCGCCTTGTGTGACTCTAACGGTTGGTCCTGGGACTTGGCCGCTAAAAGTCATAGCTTTGTATGTGCCGCCACCAATTACTGGGAGCTCTGCACTTTGACCTGTGAGGTCAACTGTGACCACATTTCGTCCTTCTTCGATATTGTCGCAATCTACTTGCGCAAATGCTTGTGGCATGACTAGTTTCAAACCACCCATGTCATGGATTTTTTGAGTCAAGTCATCGTTTCCTTTAGAAACTGCCATCGTTGAACCAACGATTTGTGACTGTGTGTATGTGCTTCCGAATAAGGTCGCTGCTAGCACCGCTACTGCTGTAACGGAAAATAGCATACTG
>JBBIVI010000120.1:0-3861 GCA_037439825.1 Candidatus Nitrosotenuis sp.
TTGGGTTTTGTTGTATATGTAGACGCAAGACAATTCCCATAATTGAGAGTTAAAAAATGGGTTAGAGACGTCTTATTGACTGGACAAGTCTTTCTTTGACTTTGACATCATATTCAGCTGTGATTGTATCTCCTGGGTTTGCGTCGAACTTGCCGATTGGCACAAGAAAGTTATCTGATGTTAGCGCTACGCATCTTCCTTGTTCGTCTTTGTACACTACTTTAACAGTTTCAGTAACGTAGCTTGGTATCAGATTGTAAAAAGGCCAGACAAAAACGCCCAGAATTGTAACAGCAAAACCGATCACCACTGCTACAAATACAACATTTTGGCTTACCATAATAAAAAATAACATACAAAGTATTTAGTGACTTATGACAATTTTCATGTTTGATATTGTCTTGAAAATAAAAAGAAATTAGCTGCTTTCACAGCTGCATTTTCTTCTTGATGTGCCCCTGTTTGTGACGCACGTCATGCCTTCAATCGGTGGCCTCAATCGTGGTTCTGGAAGATCTTTTAGAGCAAGGGTTCGTTCCCCGCGACCTAAAACTAGTGTGAGATTTTTGTCTACTTTGGCAAGTCGTTCTTGTTGAATCTTTCTGTAGTTATCGCCTGCCCAATTTGGTGCACTGACTTCTGTTTTTCTTGTACCGGTACCTCGTCCGGTGATTTTTGTTATTTGCATGAGTTATGGTTTGCGTGATCGTTATTTAGAGAGCTCGTATGCAGTGTCTTGCAGATTTAGAACTGGAAGGAGGTTAGGGAGTATGTTGGGGGAAACAGATGCAGTTGCCTTCCTTCCAATGTCTGTTAGTATTGATTTCGTATTTAACAAAAATCATGATTATCACACATGAAAATTAGTCAATTATCAAGTCTGAATTAGGCGACACAAGTAAAATAATTCAAAATTGCCAGTATTGTGATGGCAGAGCTCCGCAGACAGCTTGGTCTTTTTCAGACCACCATGTATGGTGTGGGGTTAATTTTAGGCGCAGGCATATATGCATTGATAGGCGATGCAGCAGGACAAGCAGGCAATTCCTTATGGCTTTCATTTATTTTGGCAGCGTTTGCTGCTGTTTTTACCGGACTAAGTTATGCCGAATTGTCCGCCATGTATCCAAAGGCTGCAGCTGAATACGTTTTTGTAAAAAATGCATTCAAAAGCAATTTTGTTGCGTTTATTGTAGGCTGGCTTACTCTGTTTGTCGCGATAATTTCAGCTTCGGCAATCGCACTTGGATTTGGTGGTTACTTTACTACTTTGTATGGTATTCCAATCGTGACAGCGGCAATTTTGGCCATCATAGGGCTGTCTTTTTTAAATTATTTTGGCATACGTGAATCATCTTCGCTAAATATTTTATTTACAATAATTGAGGCATCAGGGCTTGCACTTGTAATATGGCTTGGCCTAGTAGTTTTCGGAGATGTAAAAATAGATTATTTTGATATGCCGTTTGGATTTTCTGGTGTATTTTCTGCATTTACTCTCGTATTTTTTGCATACATTGGATTTGAAAACATTGCAAACATTGCCGAAGAGATAAAAAATCCAAGAAAAGTGCTCCCAAGAGCAATCATATTTTCTATTACAATTACTGCAATAATCTACATCCTAGTATCTGTGTCTGCAATCAGAATTCTAAATTGGCAGGAACTTGATGTGTCTGTTGCGCCACTTGCAGACGTGATAAGAAAAGCACTTGGAGAACAATGGCGCGTCATCATTTTGTTCATTGCATTGTTTGCAACATCTAACACAGTCCTCATAATGCTGGTATCAGGTTCCAGAATACTTTATGGCATAGCACGCGATAGAACGCTTCCCACAATTCTAGGCGCCGTACACCAGAAAAGAAAGACACCGTGGGTGGCAGTGATCGTCATTGGAATTTTGTCTTCTGCATTTATTTTTTCAGGCAACACATCTACAGTTGCAAACATCTCTGTATTTGCGATAATTATGGTCTTCATTTTAGTAAATTTTTCATTGATTTGGCTTCGCTTCAGAGAACCTAATGCAGAAAGGCCGTTTGTGGTTCCATTCAATGTGAAGAGATTTCCGATCCTGCCTACTTTTGGAATAATCACACCAATTTTAGGGATAATTCATCTTGATTCTTATGTGATTTTAATGGGTTTACTTGTCATTGCAAGCGGCATAATTTTTTATTTTGTATACAACAAAGTAATCAAACAAAAACCTATGTGAGCGTTGTAAAAAGAGGTTTAGAGTGTGACTATCTTCCACCTTGTGAAAGAATTGCCGATAGAGTGTTAGTTTCACGTATGTGTTGTATTTTACGGATCTTTGTGATGATCTCTTCGATTTCATCTCGTGATTCGGCCTGTATCTTTACGAATATATCAAAGACACCAAGTGTGCCTCTCACTTCTTTTATCTGAGACATATCCATGAGTTTCTTAATGATATCTCCTTCATGACCTAGGTCACATTGGATAAGCACGTATGCAATTTCCATATTTTGTCCCTCATTATCACATAATTAAATCATAGAAATTAGTACAAGGCGTTAATTCCTGCAATATCCCCTGAATTCAGATCACGCTTTTTTGTTTCACCTTCAGTAGCATATGCGTACATTGTCTCATCTACACAGCTGCTACTTGGATGGCCTAAACCAAAAGCATGACCAATTTCATGTGTAGATATATTTTCAAAGTCCATCTTTGTTGGATCGGATAACGCGTCCTGCGTCCAGTCAAAATTGGCCTCATTGTAAACCTGATCCCATTCCACCAGCTGTCTTTGTTTTACTGGGCCGCTAAATATTCCCCATACGATTGTAACTGCGATTGTGTTTGGATCATCGGCGCTACCAAAAAGAACTTCGTTTAATCCATCAGGCGAAAGCTCGTCTGCTGCTAATCCGCTAGCAATGGTTCCAGTGCCAAATACATCTCCTGCTCCCGCATCTTCCCATTTCTTGATGTTTGCCTCAGTATTACTTAAAAGAAATGCACCATCCAGTCCTTCGTTGTTTGAGGTATCAATTAGCCATGGCTCTTGTGTTTTCCATTTGGCACCGCTTGCTAAAAGAGAGTAACATGGGGGTTTTTGGTTCTTTCCACCACCTACACCGTCAGGCTTTGCCTTTTCCTTTTTGTAATCAATAATCATAATTCCTTCTACTATTTTGCCGTCTATGTTTTTTGATTGACCTAGATGGTATATGCCTGGTGCTATTTCGAGTGCATGTTTTGGAATAGAGATCTTTTTGTTTGATGCAGCATTAGCTAATTGTGATTGAGATATGATTCCTAGCAGTAGTACTCCCGCAATCAAAACAAAGATAGTAAGATTCTTCATGTGAGTCCTGTTTTCTTTTAAATTAAAAACATTACTACGTTTTTGAATCTAGAAAACTTTCAATAGAGAGGGTCTGGTGGTTTCCGTTCCGCCATCGGTTCAAATTTTGGATTCTTCCGTACTTACGAAACAGACAGCTTTGAAGATTTCTGAAAATTGCTCAGGTTGCGTATACAGCCATAAATTTATTTAAATGATAATGAATACCTAGTTACTCTTATGGCAGAAGATATCCGATACATCAAAAAACAGATTAAGAAGGAGATGAATCACCTTCGAGATCTCTATAGCAAGATAAACCGAATTGAAAGAAAGAAAGAACCTGAAAAATATAGTATTAAGAAACTTGAACAGGAGCTGATTAGGAAAAATCCTGACATCGAAATAGATCGAGAGTTGTTGGCGCTAGTAGGCACCGAGCCATATAATCCACCTTCTCAAGATAAGGAGTTAGTGAGACGCCTAGTGGCTGAACGTTATGGCTAATACAAAGCCAAACATTTTTGTCGATGTAAAAATCT
>JBBIVI010000120.1:3871-4525 GCA_037439825.1 Candidatus Nitrosotenuis sp.
CGTCAAGGTTGGAATAATAGTTTTGTAGTAATAAACAACATTAGAAGAAAAAATACAATGGTTATATTTCAGCATTCACAGTTCCAATTCTGTACTTTCGTAGAATACGAATAGAGCAAGACAGAGAAGCAAGAAGCAATGTATGGAAACTCATCAAAGGTCACCACATAATTGAATTGACAGAATCAGTATTAGAATACGCCAAACAAGACCAAAAATTTAGAGATTATGAAGATGCAATTCAATATTACTCTGCAAGAACAAAATGTGATGTTATTGTTACTCGAAACAAGAAGGATTTTCCGCATAAAGATATCAAAGTCATGAATCCCGAAGACTTTCTGAATAATTATAGATGATTATGTTTCTGTTTGATTTCCGCTTTTTCGAATCATAGATAGGCGGGTCTAGTGGGATTTGCCTGAAAAATGAAGTGTATCCTAGGAATCTACGTCCAGTTTTACCTTGGTTCCAAGGCCGCTTGAGAGCTCTTCGAGGTCGCCTTCGATGTTGTCTATCATTCTGTTGATGCTCTCAGCTTGCACTCGTTTTTCCTTCATCCATTGCCGGAGCAGTTTGTAAGGCAACCTTTGGTTTTTATTGTGTAATACCAAAATAAAAAGGAATTATTCTAAGATATTAAAATTAGAAGGT
>JBBIVI010000121.1:0-4437 GCA_037439825.1 Candidatus Nitrosotenuis sp.
CTTGCGAGATTTCTGGCAGAAGACATTGGCAGCGGCGATGTAACATCTGGCATTCTTACTGACAAAAAGATCTCTGCAAAAATCGTATCTAGACAGGCAGGAGTTGTGGCAGGTGCCAAGTTTGCAAAAGAGATATTCGTACTGAAGGGCTGTAAAGCCACGATTCTAAAAAAAGATGGCTCAATCATAAAAGCAAACCAGACAATACTGAGAATTTACGGGCCTGCAAGATCTGTTCTTAGCTGTGAGCGAACTGCTCTCAACTTACTGTCACGAATGAGTGGAATTGCTACGCTTACCTTTGAGCTTGTCAGCAAGATAAAAAGTGTAAGCAAAAAGACGGATCTGTATTCTACCAGAAAAACGGCACCAGGTTTGCGCTTTTTTGACAAAGAAGCAGTCAAAATTGGAGGCGGAAAAAAACACCGCATGACTCTATCAGATATGATCATGATAAAGGACAACCACATTGCATCGGAGGGTTCTCTTGTCAAACTGATTCAAAAAGCAAGAAGATTCGGCAGATTTGAAGTAGAGGTTGAAACTCTGGCAGACGCAGTGCTTGCAGCAAATATGGGCGCATCAATAATCATGCTGGATAATTTCACGCCTCAACAAATAAGAAAAACAATCGATGTGTTAAAAAAACTCGGGCTACGAGATAAGGTGCGTCTTGAAGCATCAGGTGGCATCGATGCAAAAAACATCAAAGAATTTGCAAAAACCAAGGTCGATATGATCTCCGTTGGAAAAATAACGAACTCTGTATCTGCAATAGATTTTAGTCTAGAAGTTGAAGTCTAGCTTATGGCAAGCATACGCTCGATTGCGCGTCTTGCCTTATCTGCTGTATGTTTTGGCACCCTGACTTCGTATTTATCATCAAGCAACGAAGCATAGACCTTGTCGAGGGTTATCATCTTCATGTATTGGCATACGGCTCCGCGTGATGCGGGAATGAATGTCTTGTCGGGGTTTTGTTGTTGCATCCTGTAAAGGATTCCAGTCTCTGTTGCAACAACGAACGTCTTCGCATCAGTTTGTTTTGCATAGTTCATCATACCCTCCGTTGAGAGGATCTGTACTTGGTGATTTTTGTAATCTCCCACTGCAACATCATACATTATCTGTGATGTACAACTACACTCTGGATGAACCAAAAGCTCGGATCTTGCATTCGAAGCTAGGATCTTGTGGATATCGTCTGACCTGATTCCTGCATGGACATGACATTCTCCTGCCCAGATGTACATGTTTTTTCTTCCAGTGACACGGGCTACATAAGAACCCAAAAACATGTCAGGCAAAAACAAGACTTCTTTGTTTTCAGGTATTGCTTTCACTACGTTTACAGCATTGGATGATGTGCAACAATAATCAAGCTCTGCTTTAATCTCGGCTGTGGTGTTGACATAACCTACTGACACTGCACTCGGATGCTCCTTCTTCCAATCTCTAAGCTGGTCAACTGTGATGGAATCCGAAAGCGAGCATCCAGCTGCAAGGTCTGGAATTAGGACTTTTTTATCAGGACAAATTATTGCTGCAGTTTCTGCCATAAAGTGCACTCCGCAAAACAGGATTGTCTTATGCGGTGTTTTTGCAGCCTGCCTTGAAAGGCCCAACGAATCGCCAACAAAGTCTGCTACGTCCTGAACCTCTGGTAACTGGTAGTTGTGGGCCAAGATGATGACGTCCTTTTTCTTTTTTAGCTCCAAGATTTTATCAGCAAGCATACGATCATAATCTTGCTTGTGGTAATCATTTAAAGACTGGGATCAGAGTGGTAATTTTCATACGGCCGTCCAATTACGGCAATTTTTGCCATTATGTGCCTATTCTTATACCGTCTGAACATATCTGTCTGAGGCATTCTACTGCGGAGAGTGTAGCAAGCCTGCTGGTCTTTGGGTTTGCTGGGTCTGGCACGTTTTCCACAGATATTGTGATCTTGCCGAATCTTCCTTCTGCTTCGATCTGATGCGTATTTTTGTCCGTGTGTGGATCTGCGATTATTTTGACTCTGGTTTTTTGACCTCCAAGGCCTGCCAGGCTTAGAAGTGCTGCCACATTGATGTTTGCAGGAAACAACTTGACTGCCTCCGTTGCAATACCCTCGAAAATCACCTTGGATTCTTGGAGGTTTGAAATGTCGATTTTATTTGTCTCAAAGAACTTGGCACCAACAAGTGCCTTTGGGTTTTTTGTTGTGCTGAGAATAATTGACTTTAATTCATCTTTTACTGACTTTATTGCATCAAGACCTGCAATTGCACCCGATGGTAGATAAATCGTCTTCTTAAATTCGCGACACGCCTCAAAAAGTATCTCAAAGACAGATTCATCAAGTAGTGCGCCTACGCTCATCACCATAAGATCTTTGTGATTCTGTATGATGCTTAAAGCGTGATTTTTTACTGCCTCTTGAGATGCAGCTTCTACTACCAAATCCACGTTACCTGACGACAAAAGGTGCGGGTTGTCGACTATTGCTGGTTTTTTATTGAGTCTTGACACTAGGGATTCTGCTTTTGTTTTATCAAAATCATAGACACAGACAAGCTCAGCTGCAATCTTGGCAGAATCTATTGCAAGTGCGATCTGTGTGCCAATTGCGCCACATCCTAGCAAGCCTATTTTCTTCAACATTCAAGAAATTATATCATCCACTAAATGAATTATTAGAATTCTGTAGATATTATACGGTGATTTAAAACCCTCCCACAATCTCCCGATACTAAAAATCAATCCCATCTATGTCGTGCTTTATCATACGTTTTCGTCTTTTCTTTAAATTCACAAAAATGGCATTCGTACGCAGCATTGAAAAAATAACAGCCATTTTTTGTGCGTACCACAACACATCAAATCTCTTTTTCCAGACAAATCTAAAGTAAATCATTGCAGAAACCGCGGAACCGATGATGAGCATCAAAAATGTATAGTCGTCTTTTAGTACTGCCTTTACATCTACGTTGTCTGTAGCTACAAATGACACGGTATCAGAATCATACGGGATGCCCTCCCAGTGATCAAATATCTCTCTAACTAGAAATGACATCTTTTCTTTTGGTGGAACATTCAGGGTAACAGTGCTACCGTAGGGATAAAACCCTCCACCCAAGGCATTTTCTGCCTGGACTCTGATCATGCGTTGATATTGGGCAACTATCTCTAAATCCTCATCCACATACTGGGATACAATATCTGCTCTCTGGTCTCCAAACTCGATGTGTTGCAACTGATATCCATTATTGCCTACTTCAAGTGTATCTGGGAATTCTACACCTACGAACTGGGGCCTGATCTCTTGATGGTACGGCGTGATGAAGTTTTTTGATACCGAATCTGTTTTCAGATGTGTATCTGCGTGTAGATCTTTTCCGTCGCTTCCAACTGCTTTGAAGTAAAGGTTGATCAGCTTTTCAGCAAAAACATCAAAGGTGCTCTTTGCAGGAAGATATCCTTCTCTTAGTGCTGTGACAGTTATGTTGTAGCTGCCTTCTTTGTTTGGAGTTATAGAGTATGTACTCCTATCTATTTTTGTATATGGAAATGGTGAGTCTACTAAAATCTCTGCATCGCTTACGTCGCTGTTCACTTTGAGCTCAAAGCTGGTGTTTACGCGGTTTGTTTTTCCACGTGAGGTAAGATGTAACGACATCTGGTTGGCATCGGCACCCAAATTTGAGATCACCGCAAAACTTTCCACGCCTGACTGATTTATAACGAGTCTTTTGCCAGACACAGTCAGCCCAGATGTGGCAGACGTACTTGATGACTCTATCTTTCGCAGTGGATTGCCATACGAATCAACTTCGTGAACTGTATATGGGAACTCTTCTTGAATGTGTACTTTGTTTGGCGTATCAAGTCTTACAGAATCGGCAATCTCCCATGGTACAAGCATGGTCTGGTAGGGCATGACCCCATAAGCAGATACCATAACGCGTAGATTATCACCCAGCTCTTCTGATAACACAGCGGTGTTTTTGCTGCCTATGACTAATTCTTTTTTCCCAGCATCTGTATCTACTGTGAGCTCAACTGGTTCCTCAAACGTTCTTTGTATGTCTACGAGGGCATCTTGTGCATCAAAGACTGAAAACATAGCTACATCTTGTTTTATGTGGGACAACGCGGGGATTGTAGTCATGCCAATCTTATAGATCTCAGTGTATGGTTGCTTTAGCTCAACGTCTGCCTGAAATCTTTCAAGGCCTGGCCCTGCAACCGAGATGGTGTAGTTGCCATAACTTTTTCCAGTTATCTGGAATTCTACTGCATGGTTGTGGCCCACCCCTCGCTTCATTAACATCTCGTTACTTTCTGAAAGCATGATTGTGATTGGATGATCAATATCAGATGCGGATATCAAAGTAATCGTTCTACCATCTATTGGGACAGGCTCTACTCTGTTTATGGAATTTTTGATAT
>JBBIVI010000122.1:0-423 GCA_037439825.1 Candidatus Nitrosotenuis sp.
ATCGAAAACTCAGCTAGCTCAAGCCAACCGATGACGATAATTTCCGTAGTTTCCATAGTGTTAATTGCGGGCGCCGGAAGCACCCTGGCAGTTTATTTCAAGAGAAAGAAATTAGCTTAATTATTCATTTAGTAATTCTCGAATCATTGGCTCTAGATGACCCATCTGTCCAAATGAGACGTCACGTAGTATTCCTTTTCTGTCAATTAGAATCGACGACGGAGTGCCGCGTAACGCATATTTTTCAAAAGTTTCTGCAGAATACTCTTTTGATTTAAAGTAGAACTCTACCCGTGCAAGTATTTCTTGTCGGTAGTTTTCTGGTTGTTCATCAAAATCAGGAATCTGGCTTTTTATAAAATCAAGCATCTTTTCTTTGCTTGGCTGGCCTGTCTCCTTGACTAACACATCCATGCCCAATGG
>JBBIVI010000122.1:433-4393 GCA_037439825.1 Candidatus Nitrosotenuis sp.
TATCTTGTATGGGAGTTTGTCTCCATCTACGATTCGTCCGTACTGGGTCAACGCCTTTTTTGTCTCACCTATCACTTGGCCGGTTTTTACCAACAGTTCTAGATTTTCCAGTGTGTTTTTATCAAAATCCTCAAAAGCAGTAGCTACACCTAGAACCCGGACACCATCGTCTTTGTATTTGTTGTAGATGTTTATTGCCTCCGGAAGCCCATACAAAAAGCAGCCAGGGCAATTTACTTGAAAGACCTCAACTAGGATGATGTGGTCTTTTTCTTGGTCTATGTTTGTCGGCATTCCCTGTACCCATTTTGATATGGATAGATTTGGCGCCTTTTGTCCTATTTGTGCTATCAACTATTTTGATCGTTTTACATTAGTTATAAAATGTAACCGATTTTTTGAATTACAGTAATATAGAACAAAATTTTTCCCAAAACAAATGGACGTAGTACCAGAAAAAAGATTGTCTCTTTTTGCAGAGATGGAGGACAGATATGAAAAACATGACGTGGAGTATTTTGTCAAATTACTAGATCATGAGGACTATGTTGTACGTACAAGGGCAACATGTATACTGGTAGATTTTGGAGGTGAAGACAAAGTACCATATATTGCAAAGGTACTCAAAAATGACCCAAACGAGCTCGTAAGACACGAGGCCGCATTTTCACTTGGACAGATGGGATACAGAAGTGCAGTCAAGCCACTCGAGGATGCTACAAAAAATGACCCAAGTATGTTTGTGCGCCACGAGGCAGCAATAGCACTTGGTGTAGTTGGTGCAAAAGAGGCACGTGAGACACTTGAAAACGCACTTGAAGATCCAAGTATTCCAGTCAAAGAATCCGCCATTGTTGCGCTATCTAATCTAAAGTTCATGGAAAAGCTTAGCAAAAATGAGAAATTTGCCAAGCTGACTGGTGGATGAGCTAGTTACTCAGTTTGGTTATGTGAGAGACTCCACCCTCTTTTGAGATCTGAAATATATTGTCTACATAGGTTTCAAGTTCCTTTTCATGCGACACCAAAATTATCTGCTCTGAGCGCAATTCCTGTAGAACGTCTTTGACTTTGGATAGCTGTGTTTTTGAGAAACCGTCTGTCGGTTCATCCAAGATTAGCAGATTCGATTTCATGCTCTGAGTCTCCTTTCTCATAAGCGAGTTAAGTGTAAGGCGATAAGCTAGCGCGATGCTTGTCTTTTCTCCACCTGAGAGAAAGTCAACGTCCTGTTCATATCCATCCTGCTCAACTATCGGGGTAAAGTTTTCATCTATTTTAGATTCTTTTGTTGGATCTTCAATCAAAATTGAGTACCATCTCTTGTATATCTCGTCGAATTGTTGCTGAATTGAAAGTAATACTTGTTTTTCAATGTGATCTAGTGTTGGAATGAAAAACTCTCTTAGCCACTCATGATAGTTACTGTATTTTTGATGTTCTGTTTGCCATTTTTTGGCATTTGTAAGATCAGACTCTAGTTTTGCGATGTTTGATTTTTCATTTTTGAGACTTTCTGTCAATGTAGCAATCTTTTCTTTGGACTCGTCCAGTCTTTTATCGATTTGAATCATTTCTGATTTTAATTGTCTTATCTTTTGGTCAATGTCTACAAATGAATTTAGCTTTTTTCCAATCTCTTTTATTTTGCTACCAAAACTGTCTAACTTTTGTTTAGCAATACTAAGATCGTTTTCATATTTTTCTTTGAGTTCTTCTGTTTTCTGTAGCCTTGACCCTAATTCATCAATGTGTTTTTTTGTATTCTGGTATTCGACAAGAGTGTCTTTTAGTGCCTCAAGATACTCAACTGGATCATTACTTGGACTTGTAAATGATTTTTCTCTAGTTATGGCATACTCGGATTTTATTTCATTTAATTTCTGCTTCAGGTCTGCCAGATCATGATTTTTTTTGGAAAGCTCCTTTAACTCTGGAATTACCCTCTCAATTTCCAAGACATATTTTTTATCCTTGTCCATTTTTTCTTCCAGTTCCTCGATGTCTTTCTTTGACTTTGCTAACAAGAGAGCAATTCTGGAAATTTCTTTGTTGGCAAAGTCAAGTCTGATTGTTCGTTCCTCTTCTAGTTTTTGTATGTGGTTTTGGTCAATGGTATTTTCGCAATAGGGGCATTTTGTGCCTAATTTTGCAATCTTTGCCAGCTCATTTTCCAGATTATTTTTTTGTACCTCGTGTGTGAGTTTTTCTTTCGTCAGTGTTTTTGTTTCTTCATATAATTTTTCTAGCCGTGCCTTTGCTTCATCGATTTGATGTTGTAGTGTTTTTTGTTCCTCCGTTAATTTTCGTGGATCCGATTTGGCATATTTACCTAGAGTTTCTTGTAGCTCTGCGATACGGTCTTCTATTGAGCCCATCTTTGATGACATCATCATGATCTTCTCCTTTAGATTCTTGAATTTTTTAATTTCAGATTCTAGCTGGGCAACTGTCTTTGTTGTAGGATTAGTTATCTTCTGAAACGTGCGGATCTTGTCGGCAATTTCATTTAGTTCATTTCTAGTGTTTTCAATTCTTTTTTGTAGATCAGCTATTTCGCTTTTTGAATCAGATATTTTTTCCTCAAGATTTTCTTTTTGAGTCTCAAGTTGTGTTTTTTCTTTTTCTTGCATCCTCAGTTTCTCAAGTTCTTTTTCTTGTATGTTTTTTTCTGATTCGTATTTTTGTTCTTGTGATTTTAGTACGCTTATTTGTGAATCTAATTCGGTAGTTTTTTCATTTGACTGTCTTAGTGAGTCTTCAAGTTGTTTGATGTTTTTGAAGCGTTCCTCGAATCGTGTAAGTTGCAATTTTATCTCTTGTGATATCAACTTGGCATTTTCTGCGACGATCTTATAGTCTTCGACGCCAAATGCCTTGCGTATCGTCTCAAGCCTCTTCGCAGAATCAAGTAGAATTTGTTTCATTTCCTCTTGAGGCGTGAAAAATGCATAACGGAAGATCCTGCTTTCTGAGCGCGGATCTGCAGGTTCGTTGAACTTGAGAATCTGCAAGACGCGTTGTTTTAGCTCCGATGGTGACAATGGTTCTATTATCTCGCCTGCCTTCAGATACGAGTTTTTTGCATCTTGAGATACAGAGTCACCCTTGCGCTTTAAAGTTCGCTTAATTTCATACGAATCGCCATCAACTGAGAACCTCAGAGTTACGCTCCCTTCCTCTTCTTTTTTTGAAAGTAGTGCATCCGGTTTTTGCGAGCCAAGGCCAAACAGTGCAAACTCTATGCCCATTAGCACAGATGACTTGCCAGAGCCAATGTCTCCCTCAAGCAAAGTTATTCCGCGCGGAAACTCGATCTCCTCGATGCGGTAGCTGCGAATATTTTCTAGCTTAATTGAGTTGAGAATCATCTAACTGTAACCCCATAACCCCCAGCGCGTTTTTCTTGATCCTAAGCAGATACTCTGATTTTTTCTCGTTAATCAATATAGGCTGCCCTAACTCCTTGAGTAGTCTTTTTGCAATTGCGACTCCTTTGTCTCCGATAAGGTTTTCTTGTTTTAGCCTGATCTCGCCGATGTTTTCTTTGAACACGTTTGTTTCTATTTCGTCCCTGTTTTGGCCTTTTGCCGCAGTAATATTGTATTCTCTAGAAAACAATTTATTTTTGCTTATTTTGACTTCTAGTGCACCATACTCAAGCAGTTCTTCTCGAGCTAAAGAAGTGTCAACATCTGCAGTCTTGCCGGTGGACAGCTGTCCTTCTATCTTGATAATTACGATTTTTTCTTTTGGATTGAGGTTTTTTATTTTTTGTAAAAGTTCTGCATTAACCGATTTTGCATCCCTGTTTTCTGCGTCAATTTCTATAATTTCGTATTCAGTGTTTTTAATTTCAATGAATTCGACTTTGTTTACCTTGTCACCAAAGTCAACAAGGACAAAACCACGTTTTTGGCCTTTGGCGTTTTCCTCCAGATCACTGTGATATCCTGCAAA
>JBBIVI010000123.1:0-4354 GCA_037439825.1 Candidatus Nitrosotenuis sp.
ATATTCTTGAAGATAAGCCATACTCCTATTCCGCCAAAGATCATGAATATTGAATTGAACAAAAATGACTGGAAGATCGATGTAGTGGCGTGTTCTGCGACAGAGTCTACCAGTGGATCTACTGTAGTCAGAAACGGGTTGATTGCATTTAAGTATCTGAAGCTTGGTAAGCCAAAGACATTTGCGGCAAGTATTCCTACCCCAGCCGCAATTACAGCGATGAGGAACAAAGCTGTATTTCTTTTTCTTTTTTCCTCACTACTTAATTTTTGAATAAATGAACAGGCTACAAGAAAAATTGTTGGTCCGATTATCATAAAACCACTAGTCTTTACAAAAAAGGAAAGCCCAGGCCTCTCAAATGGAGCCAAGGATATTGCAAGACCTAAAACAAAGATAGGGATTGCCCACCTTAGAAAATTTACGTCTTTTCTAACAAATGGGAGTGTTAGTATGAACAATCCCAAAGGCAGTACAAAAAAGTCGGTTCCACCCCATGCGGAAAACGCAAATCCAAGAAATATACCAGCTCCAATTAATTTTGCAAATGCAACTTTGTGTGAAGACGATTTAATTCCACTCAAAAACAGATACACTGCCAAAAGACCGTAAAACAGTCCAAGTGGTTCGGATTTGAACCACCCTATTGTTCCCCTTGTAATTACTGGTAATGACACAGCATAAAGTAGTGATGCAAACAGTCCAGCCGTGGTGCCTCCTATAACTCGAACTAAAGCAAAGACGATTATTGCAGTAAGTGAACCGAAGACAACAGGCAGTATTATGGTAAAGCCATACAGATCAGAGCCGCCTCCAAATACGGAATAAAGTACTGCTGCAGTAATATGCAACATCACTTGAGACGTTGCTGCAATATCTCTGCCACCCGGATACCAACTCATCGTGTCGTGCCATGAGAAATATTCTGGTATACCATTGTCTACAATGAATTTAGTCGCCCTATAGTTGAAGAAGGGGTCAAATTCGTTTAGTTGGAATCCATAGTCTGCTGGTTGTGAACGTATCATTGCAGATATTGAAAATGCCAATGAGAGTATTCCAATTATTAATAGGTGATGTAAGCAAAACTCAAAATTCCCTACAGAAAATAGTTTTTTGTTAGAAACCAATTGTTTTTTTCCCAGAAGATGTGCTTATTACTCTTTTGGGTTTTTTGATTTAAGCGTGTTCAGAATTTGATCCTCAAATTTTTCACAGGTAGAAAAATTTAACTTTGAGAGCCATCAAGTGATGAATACGTTGATTTTAGAAAGCCCTGCCTTCAAAGACGGTGGAGAGATTCCAAAAAAGTATGGGTACAAAAATGACAACAAAAGCCCACCTCTTAAAATAAAAAATGTTCCATCAGACGCGAAATCTCTAGTGTTGATAATGGATGATCCGGATGCAATGGGTGCAGTAGGTAAGTTGTGGGTTCATTGGGTTGTTTGGAACATTGATCCAAAAACATCAGAGATCGCAGAAGCATCTATTCCGTCGGGCGCAATTGAAGGAACGACAGATTTTGGAGAGATTGGATATGGCGGGCCTGCACCTCCAGACAAAAGACACACATACATCTTCAAGTTGTATGCACTAAATTCAAAGATCTCACTTCAAAAAGGCGCCAACAAAAAACAAGTTGAAGATGCGATGCAAAATCACATAATAGCTCAAACATCATTATGTGGCACTTTTGCGCCCTAATTGTATAGAGATTTTTGGTTCACTCCAGTATTATTCTGTTATTTGAAACAGAAATTATAGAGCCGCCGGTTTTTTTTATTGCTGATTTTAGCTCCTTATCCATTGTAGCCACTATACCACCGGTTTTTTTTACATAATTTACAAATGACTCGTCAGCGTAGCTTCCACCAAGATTGATTGTCTTAAATGATTTGATGAGCTGTAATGTAGCATCAACTTCCTGTTTTTTTTCTTGCATGGTTCCAAGCCTTGTCAGCTCTGAGACGACTATATCAGGAACTACAAACTTTATACTTCCTATTTCTGTTTCAAGTGAGGAAAGATTTTTGATCCTATTGTTGGCTATGTGAATAAGAAAGCTTGTGTCGCACAGTACCTCAACCAACTATGCCTGCACCAATTAATCTCCATCTGTCGTCTATTTTGCGGCTCAAAGCTACATTGCTGTTCTCAAAAATACAGACTGGTCTTTTGAATTGTACCTCGATTTTTGTTGCCTTGACTTTGTTTACCTTAGCAAGGACTGGTGCAGTGCCAATGTTGAGCCTTAATGATTCGCCCACCTGAATAGGTGTAACTTTGACATCGTTTATTGTTCCTACGGCTGAATCAAAGAGGTTGACTTCAAGTTGCGCACTGGTTGAGTTCTCAGGTAGCGTCTCCGGTTTGCCTATGACAGAGCCCACAAGAGAGTCGCTTCTTGTCATAGACGGATCAAGCTTTGTCCCTATTGCAACAAGGCCGCCTGGTTTTACATCGTTGACTATACCTGCTGCAGTTCCCAAAGAGATGATTTGTGTTAGAATGGGCTCGTAGGTGTTTTTCTTTGAATTAAAGATTCCAGGTTTTATCTCGATTTCGTCTCCTACCGTAAAGGTGCCTTGTGTGAGGCTTCCTCCTATCACGCCGCCTTTGATGTCTTTGATGATGGTTCCTGGTTTGTTGACGTCAAAGGATCTTAGAACATGCATTATTGGTTCTTTTGACTCGATTCTTTTTGGAGTTGGAATGGTTTCTTCAATTGCTTGAATGAGTGAATCGATGTTTAGTCTTGCTTGCGCAGATATTGGGATTATTGGAGATTTTGCTGCCTTGGTTCCTTTGACAAACTTTGTGATATCGGCATAGTTTGCCATTGCTTCTTTGTACGAGATGAGATCTACTTTGTTTTGCACGATTACGATTTGCTGAATACCAAGTATTTGAAGTGCCAAAAGATGTTCTTTTGTTTGAGGTTGTGGTACTTTTTGGTTTGCAGCAATCAAAAGCATGGCCCCATCCATTAGTGCGGCACCTGAAAGCATGTTTGCCATTAATGATTCGTGGCCCGGACTGTCTACAAAGCTGACAACTCTGGATAACTCGCTTTCTTTTCCACAGTTTGGACACTTTGGTGTGGTGGAATACCCAAGTGGTGGCTCACAGTTTTTACATTTGTAGAATGCCGCATCAGAGTAACCTACGCGTATTGTAATTCCTCGTTTCAGCTCTTGGCTGTGAACGCTAGTCCACTGGCCCGTTAATGCCTGAATCAAAGTGGTTTTACCATGATCTACGTGACCAGCAGTGCCAATGTTGACGCATGGTTGGTAACCGTATTTTTTTACATACCAATCTGGAAGAGTATCACGCCAGTGCATTACTAAATCACAAAAACTCGTCTATGTTAACTTATGCCTTTTCTTTATTTTCTGCTGGAGCTTCTTCGATTTTCAGCTCGCCATCATATGCACAGTTTAGCTGATAGATCTCTTCAGAGATCGTATTACCTCTGATTAATCGGCGTCTGCGTTGTCCTTTTTCGACATTTTGTAGGCCGATTCCTTTTGAGAGTAAAACTGGTTTTCGTGCAGAACCGTAGATGTCTCCACGCATTGGAATTCCTGATTTGTCACTGCCGCCAGTGATTTTGAGCTTGCCTCCAAGGCCTACAATCGCTGCATCAAGTTCGCTTCCGACGCGAAGGCCAATCAAGGCATTTGCTTCTCTGTCTTTTAGCTCTTTTGATAGAGATTTTCCTTTTTTATCCGATATTGTAAGCTTGAAGTTTGCCAAGTATTGCTCAAGGATTTTGAGTAGCTAATAATTCTTTTGGGTTTTTACTGCTTTTATGGACAAAATTTTTAACTTGATTTGAGCAATTAATACGGATGAAAGAAGAGATTACTTGTCCTAGGTGCAACACCAAGATGGTCGACATGCAAGCATGTCATATGATTTGTATCAACTGTGGGGCTCATCTTGACTGCTCAGATAAGGGATCTTTTTGGTAGCTATAGACCTGGCCTTTTTGGTATGTAATCGGTTGCCATGTTGACTGCCTTGTCTTTCATTATCTCAAGATACGTATCATAATCTGCTTCAAAGTTACAATGAGGGCACTTAACAGATTTTATGTCATCATCTAGAACCGCTATTTTTTCACACTGTGGACAACGCGCATCCATGATTAGGTATGACGCTCAAAATATAATAACCTAGTTTCAAATGCCGATCTGCGCGGAGTTAGTCCAGCCTGGCAGGACGTCAGCTTCCCAAGCTGAAGGTCGCGGGTTCAATTCCCGCACTCCGCACTCACAATTCTTTTATTGCTTCTAAAATGGATGCTTTGTCTTTTGCATTAGGCGTGTGCTTTAGATAGTTTTCA
>JBBIVI010000124.1:0-4329 GCA_037439825.1 Candidatus Nitrosotenuis sp.
ACTACATCACCACGGGTTTGTGCCCTGGCAAAGAGACTATGAATACGGTAGTGGGACCACATTGATGAATGCAACAAGGCAAGATGATCAAAGAAAGCATATTGTCTTTTACAGAGTTGATCTCTTCAATCTTGGAAGGCTGATTGACACACAAGAAAACAAAACCGAAGTCTTGGTTGTAAGATATGATCCGGTTTACACAAAATACCCTTATCTGGTTCTAAAGGATGGGCACGCCTTCAGTTGGGGCAACAGGCCAGCAATAGCACTGAACTATCTCGGCTCACTTGGTGGGGGACAAGACGACACCCAAGAAATTCATGAGCAAAGGCGAAGCAAGATAAATTCGTACAAATATTCCGGACATGCGTTTGATCCAGTTGTACAAAAACAGCTAAATCAAAGCCTGACGTGGAGTGATGCCAGTCCAATCCACCTTTCAAATTCCTGCATCAAAGATTTTGTGGATTCCGATTCGTTTCAAAGCGCTCCAAATGCGGCAATGTTTGTCAAAAAAGGATTCGGCAAAATAATTTTTAGCTATCCAATTTTGCATACGATGCTTGATAACAGATACATAAACGCCACTATACAAAATACGCTCCAATCATCAAGCTTTGCGGGACTTGAGACAAAAAATCTGACCAGTTACAAATACCAGTATCCAGATCTAAAATTTAACAACCCAATCAAGATCCTCACTTTTCACTCAGATGGTTCGAGGACCACTCTGCCGATTACAGTAGAATTAATTCCAGACACACCTAAAGGTGCCAACTACACACACGATTACGTCTGCAAAAAAGTAGTCTGGGACACAAAAAAGCCTGAGTTTGCTGAAATTGTGGTATCTGACATGTATGGTAAGGAAAATCGACAAAATGGGACAGGCCACGTCAATCTAAAATCTAGGCTTACTTCTACTTGGTTTCCACCATTTTACAACATCCTTGCAAAAAACATGTTAGATTTGGAATTAAACACAGCGTACGGCGCACCGTCACCGTACAAAATAGTTGTGACCATCGGAGAAAAAACAAGAACTCTGCACAAGATATTGAATTTTCTTTCCCCTTTTACTCACATCGCAAATCTCGATACCGATAACACACTTGATGCTACTTTGGAGTCTGGCTTTGTGCGAATCCATCCCAATGAACAATTTGGAGACATTGTAAATGTGACCGTAAATGGCGTCGTTTTGGCAAAAGACTGCACCACCGGTTGTACCACCGTCATGTCGGGCCAAGGCCTAAAAATCGAGGCGTGGAATATGTGGGGAGGCCGAGCATTCACATTCATAGAAAGCCCACAAACTACGACTCGTGATTACTCGTACAACTGGGATCTTGTCGCAATTGTCATTTTTGTAGCTGTAATTGCATGGGCATCATACAAAACGGCGGCAAGGGCAATAATCAATTTCAAAGGACACCTTTGATGTTATTTGTTTGATGAATTTAGTTGGTTCTCTAATGCCATATTTGCAGCCTCGGAGATGATCTCTATGAATTTGGTAAAGTTGTACAATGTTTGTTCTATTTTCAGCTTGTAGTCGTCGGCGTACCTCTCTTTTAACAATTGCTCCACTGTTGAATTTTTATCAAACCTTAAGATCTCATCAATTGTGAATTCATGAATCTCTGTGTTGTTTGCATTTTCAATTAAGGTATTTTGAGGTGATATCGATTCAACCGGTTTGATTTGAATCATGTCAAATTCATCTTTGTGTATCGACGCAATCGCATTACATATTTCTGTATGACTGTTACTAATCATCTGAAACGCAAACAATGGGACATCAGGCGACATTGGTCTGTATGCTGCCGCCTTGAGCGGAAACGGAAATTCGTCTTTAATGTACAAATAGCTACCTTGTGCATATCTTAGCAAATACACGCGATCCAATTTGCCATCATCTTCAACAAACTCTACCTCATTTACAATAATCTCGGTAGATTCTGGAGCTGCTACAGCTCCCCAAGACTTTCCGACGTCTAAGACCTGTGGCCTTCCTTGATTCGCAAATGATCTTATCCATCCAAGAGTTCTTTCTATGGATTCTGCGTATTGGATGCTTGCACCGTCTGTTTTTATCTTGTGTGTATTTTCGGAAATCTGAAAAATCATGTCTGTTGTTACATCGTGATCAACGTGCACAGAAACAATCCATGCCTTTTCTTCTCGGTCTTGAAGCAGGGCAACAAATCGGAGCATTATGTTGTAGCAAGGTTCATCGGAGTATGGAACTCTGAGTGCATAGTCGCAGATTTTAAAAGAAAATTCATCACCTGTACTCAACCCTTCACCAAAATACCAAGTGGTACGTGTGTGTCTTGTCAGTGGATCAGAGATAGCAAATGAGTCTGCGGTGATAAAAATTATCATGAATATAATTACGCCAAGCCAGTTCATCGGAAATAAAGGCAGCATGTTATTAAGTGGATTAGCACAGGGTGATGAAAAATTGATTAACTAAGCAAATGATTTTCCGTCATTTTCTTTAATCTGATTTCAAATATCTCTGGAAATGTACAACTGGAATGCAGGCCTCTACGAGGAACGCCGCCCGTCTTATCTGAATATTATATTATTTGGAAGCGCAGCATTACTTGCGATACTTTTGTTTTTGGTATTTGCACCACAAATCCATCAGCTTACTGAGGACTCACCATATCTTACTGAGCTGATGTACTTTCCTACCATCTTTGTTGGCTTTATCTTTGGCCTAAAGATCACAGAACGCGCAATCAGTCCTGCAGAAACGCGTAGCCCGATAAAAAGAGGCATAATCAAGATTTTGTTGTATTTTTTTATAATAGGAGGACTGTTTAGCTCAGTCAGCTTTGCGCTAAACGGGGGTATTCACCTGCCGGAAAAACCATTGCTTGAGGTAGGCCTTGCAGACTGGATCACCCAATTTACTTCACAAAACGGCGGACTTACGTTTCTTATCATATCTAGTATCTCGCTTATGGCAGTTGCCACAAAAAGAATAATCGGCCTTGTTGGCATTGTAAACAGCATTGCAACCTTTGTTGGAACCTTTATCTTCTTTTCAATGATTGCACTAAGTCTTTCACACACACAGCCGTCACCATCACAGGTGTTTCTGTACACATTCTATCATGCAGGAATAATCGGTGGCGCACTATACAAAATGAATAAGCTCACATCAAATCTTAATTTCTGGGAAGACTTTAACAACGGCTACAGATAGAATTACGGGTTATTCATGTTGACGTCTTCGCTGAGCTCCACTGAAAGGTTCTTTCTTTGTCCGGTTGCCTGACCAATGTTTTGCTCTTGTTCTTCTAAGAATTGTTTGTACTCTAACTGCTTTTGTTTTCCAACCCTGTCTGAGTAGAGCACGTCGTCGCCTATTGCAAGATACAAGAGCGCAATAACCACAAGTGATGCAGCTACAATAATCATAGAATAACCTACTTTACGGTAATTGTGAGGCTCTACTTCTGACATGTTGTATCAGCTTTTGAGGGAAATTTATCCCTTTAAAATCATTTTGTATTCGAACGATCACACATAAATGAAAAACAATGGTACCAAACGTCTTGCAATACAGATCCTGCAGTACGAATTCCTAGGGCCAATCAAGATCTCCGAATGGGGCCCACCGATGGCCGAAGTAATTTATCTAATTTTGAGGCGCACAAAAGACACCTTTGAGATAATCTATGCTGGAGAATCGGAAAAAACAGAAGAGACTGACTTTTTTACAAAAAACGACAAGTTTGCTTGCTGGCTTCAAAATGCAGGATCTGAACAAAACCTGTTTTTGTCGATATATCTGATGTGGGATTCAAAACCCGAAGAGCGAAAACGAGTACTTGAAAAAATCATCCAAAAATACCAACCGCGCTGTAACATGGAATCCTCAAATAATATCTAGCAGTACAAAAATCATGATTTGTCCTTGCTGTGGCTCAAAAATGGACGAAGTAGAGGATCTTGGACAAAGCGTGCTTATGAAATGTACTGGCTGCGGAATATCTGATACAGTGTTAAAATCATGAGGTCTTGTTTTTTAACTCAAATATCTGCAGTGTGAGCAAATCTAGGGCCTTTTTGAGATGATCAAATTCGTTTATTGAGTGGATTTGTCCTTCTACTAATTTACGGAGCACCTTAATTGTGCCTTTTTGGAATTCGTCGCTTGCTATTATCTCAAGAGCGTTGAGTTTTGACATCATACTATCCAGTTCTTTTTTCAATTCGTCTGATGAACGGTGCTCCTTCATTTACAGGAGTCATTACGTCTTGATATATGAACTTAAAATCATAGAAGCTCTTCGTCAAGGTGCTCAAACT
>JBBIVI010000125.1:0-4314 GCA_037439825.1 Candidatus Nitrosotenuis sp.
CGCACTTATGCACTGGCAAAAACACAAGCGAGGTGCGCATCACCATGACATTTCAAAAGAAAAAGGAGACAAAATCGAAGTTGCAATAATAATTGGTGGAGATCCCGCTACCGTGTTTTCAGCAGTGGCACCAGTGCCAGAAGGATTAGACAAGTATCTGTTTGCTGGAATTACTAGGCAAAAAGGAATCAAGACAGTAAAATGCAAAACAGTAGATTTGGAGGTTCCAGCAAACGCAGAAATCATTTTGGAAGGATATGTTGACCCCTCAGATATACGAGAGGAAGGTCCATTTGGTGATCACACTGGTTACTATACTCCAAAGGAACCATATCCAACATTTACGTTAACTGGAATTATGCGAAGACAAAAACCGATTTACCTTACAACTATTGTCGGCAAGCCGATTTTGGAAGATGCATACATTGGCAAAGTAATTGAGAGATCTTTTCTTCCGCTGATTCGAATGTTTCAACCAGAGGTGGTTGATTTTGCAATGCCCCCCGCCGGTTGGTTCCAAGGTATGGCAATCATATCAATAAAGAAACGATACCCAGGTCAGGCAAAAAAAGTCATGATGGGTCTTTGGGGACTAGGCCAACTTGCACTCACAAAGATGTTTATCGTAGTAGATGACGACATCGACGTTCACAGCATGGATGATGTCATATGGGCAATCACCACCAGAGCAGATCCAGCAAGGGACACCATAATCATAAACAACACGCCTACAGATACTTTGCATCCTGCATCGCCTATAGTAAACCTTGGCTCTAAGCTTGGAATAGATGCCACACAAAAGACAAAAGAAGAAGGATTTGAGCGAGAGATTCAAGAAAAAGTAGCAGTCGATGAGGCTACAAAGAAGCTTGTTGACTCAAAATGGTCAAACTACGGACTTTAGTGCATCCTGACTAGATTGTAAAAGTTATCGCGCTCTTCTACTTCGTATCCTATCTGGTGAATTGCATCGATTATCTTTTGGCCTGTAAGCTCAGTTGAGCGGGCACCGGTACAAGAGACCACCTCTTCACCAATGAGTGTACCGCCAAAATCATCCGCACCATATTGCAGAGCAATCTGTGCCATGCCTACACCGTTTGTGAGCCAAGACGACTGGATGTGATCTATTAGGCCGTCAAACACCAGTCTTGATATTGCAATCATCTTCAAAAGGTGCATTCCACCGACGCCAAACAATGTCTGGTTTTGTCTTTGGAGTAATGTGTTGTTTGGTTCAAAGCTCCACGGAATAAATGCCATGAAACCGTTGGTTTTCTCTTGTAGTTTTACTATTTTTTCAAAGTGCTCTGCAATATCCTCCAAGGTCTCGACATGGCCGTACATCATGGTTGCAGATGCGGGAAGTCCTATCTGGTGAGCCTCTTCCATGATTCGAAGCCAATCATCACTTGAGATCTTTTTTGGGCTTATGATGTCCTTGACTGAATCAACCAAAATCTCGGCGCCTGCACCGGGAATTGACTGCAGCCCAGCTTCTTTGAGTCGCAAGAGGATCTCCTTCGTAGATGTTTTTTCTATTCTTGCAATCATGTCTATTTCCGAGGCAGACAGGCCGTGGACGCCCACCTGAGGATATTTTTTCCGAATCATCCTAAATGCTTCTTCATAGTACTCGATTCCAAGGTTTGGGTTGTGGCCTCCCTGGATGAGTGCCTGTCTTATTTGAAATAGTTCTACTGCTGTTTTGACTCTAGCTTCAATCTGATCTAACGTGAGTGTGTAAGCTTCGTTGTGTCCTGGTGGGCGGTAAAACGCGCAAAACTTGCAATCGGTTACGCAAACATTTGTGTAATTTAGAATTATGTTGTTTACAAAGGATGCTTTTTTCCCGAATCTTTTTTGTGTGATGTGTCCTGCAACCAGTCCAATGAGATGGACGTCGTTTGAATTAAGCAGTCTTAGTATGTCTTTTTTGGATGGTCTAAGACCTGTAAGAGAGTTTTCTAAAATATCGCCAATATCGCTGCTATGAATTTGTTCAGTGATTTGGCTCAATTTGTGTTTGATGGTTTTTCCATAGTATTTAATCCTTAATGGGTGTCAACAAGACAATTCACTTTAAATCGCTTTGGAGCTAATGTATTGAGTTGATGCCAGAATCCCCAAAAAGTCTTGTGCCAAAATTTTTCAGCAAAACTGCCACCACATACGACAAAATCGTTACCACGACTACATTTGGAAAAGACAAATTTTGGAAAAACAAAATAATAAAACAAATCGATCAAGGTGATTCTTTTTTGGATCTTGCTTGCGGTACTGGAATTCTGACAAGGATGATCGCAGATAAATTTCCAAACTCTCAAATAATTGGAGTGGATATATCTGAATGCTATCTTCAGGTAGCAAAGAAAAATTCAAGGCAGTACAAAAACATCACGTACGTTCATCAGGATGCAGAACAGCTCAACGTGGATTCAAAGTTTGACTGTATTGTGTCATCATATATTCCAAAATATTGTGACGCCGACACGCTTATCAAGGCCTGCATAAAGCATCTAAAACCACAAGGCAAGATCATACTCCATGATTTCATATATCCTACTAACAAAATGACAAGAAATCTTTGGAACTTTTATTTTGTGTTGTTGAGGTGTGTTGGATTTTTTGTCCCAAGTTGGCATGATGCCTTTGCGGAACTACCTGCACTTATTCGAACAAGTAGGTGGCAGACTGATTACACAAAAGCGATGAAAAACCAGGGCTTTGATGTCAAAGAAGTCTTTTTGACATGGAACACATCTTTTCTGTTAATTGGTAAAATGAGCTAGTCTCAAATTCGTAGAACAAAAAAGATTATAGTCCCAGATATTATGCCTAGGCTAAGTGTTTTGAGGATTATCTCTTTTTTGTAAATCAAGCGTGGATCTGCCATGCTTTTTTTCATTTCCTTGTATTTTCTTGAATTTGTTATCAAAATGTATGTGAGAGCAGATGACAAAATCGAAAGCAATACAGCTTCATATGATATTGTGTTTGTCTGAATCACCGAGCCTGCAAATATGGGCAAAATAGCCCACGAAATCAACACCGAGGTATTGTTGTGGAACCTACCTCCAAACATCTCCAAGTTATACGCAAAAAGAAAAAATCCTTCGATAATTCCAATTGGAATCAACAACGAGGCATCCAAGAACGCATAGTACAAGCCTATCGCAAAAGCAATTCCTAGAGCGACAAGTGCTATTGATAACACACGCTTTTTTGGAAGCTCACCCCACGGCTTGGTCTTTCCACCAATCGCATCAAGGCAATGTGCAGATACACCAAGGGCCAAAAAATAAATCAAGCAAATTGCTCCAAGTCGCCCAATCTCAAATGGTCCAGACAATGATCCCCAAACTGCATAAGAAACAATGATTCCTGTGTATGGCAAAAATAACATGCCTACAGAAATTCTAAACGCTCGCGGACCAAATTTTGGAACAAACCACTCTGAAGTTCTATCTGTTTGCACACATCTAATATGCATCTTTGACTTATTTCTCTTGATAATTTCAGAAATTATGATTGTGAAAATATGCTATACCTTTTTAGGTAACAATTCGGACTTTGTTTATGAACAAATATAGAAAATTCATAAAGAAAGGCACGGTGGAGCCATTATCACAAATTCCTTTTCACGGAAAAGCGCCAATCAAACGTCTTTCGATGTTGAACAGAAAATTAATTCCGAGATCCAACACACATGTTGCTGTTCACTTTATAGCTGCGAAAAAAAAGTTTCCAGAATACAGCCTTCCACACAAACACGATTGCGATGAAATCAATCTCATACTGTCAGAAAAAGGTAAACTAACTTACAAGATCCAGCTTGATGATGAAACCTATCGTGTTTCCTCACCCTCTACGATATTCATTCCAAAAGGAGTAAGGCACAGCGCAAACGTGGTTGCCGGAAGTGGAATCTTTGTATGCATAATTCTCTCAGATAAATACAGGACCGAATAGGCACTACCTTAATTTTAATAGGGGCATTTAGAGCAGATCGCTTATGGTCACAGGCCTTCAAATTCGAATGGACCGAATACTACGCAAGGGCAAAATGCTGTGCATACCAATGGATCATGGTATATCAAGCGGCCCAATTGAGGGATTAGCTAGCCCAGCCGATATAATCCAACAATGTGAAACGCGTGGTCTCACAAGCGTCATAATTAACAAAGGTATTCTCAAATCGTTACCAAGACCCTCACGTGTTGGCGTTTTAGTTCATTTTTCTGCAAGCACATCACTTTCAATGTCACCAAACAGAAAGATGCTCACCGGAAGTGTCAAGGAAGCATTACGACT
>JBBIVI010000126.1:0-4271 GCA_037439825.1 Candidatus Nitrosotenuis sp.
GCAGGCGATTCATCCACCGGTTAAAACCGGTGGTCTTCTCGCTTCGTTTTGATAACAGATTTTCTAGTATGCTAATGCGTAAATTAATAACCAAAGCTAACAAAATCAAGTCATGGAAGACGAAGAAAAACGACTCAAGCAAGAAGACTGCAATGAGGACACACTTGGTCCAGGCATACTTACACTGACTAACAAGAGACTCGTCTTTGAAAAGACACGCGGTAGAATTGCAGATTTCTCAAAAAAATTCGGTGAAACACTAATTGATGTGCCGCTGTCAGATGTGACCAAGGTCTGGAAGGAGGGCCTTTTTATCAAAAAGGCCTGCTTTACTGCCAAGACCCAAGAAGGTGAAAAGACCTACAAGTTTGGCGTCTTTAACACTGGGAGCTGGGAAAAAGACATCAAAAAGGCAATGGATGCTTCAAAATCTTAGTAGCTAATTTCTACTGTATCAAGTCTCCAGGACTGCCTGACAAATGTATCTGAAAGCTTTGTTCCTTTTTTGACTGTGGCCTCAAGCAACCCTGTCCAAGCAATCTGTGAGCCACAATCTCCTGCAAATTCAATTGGCGAAACAAAAAACCTAGCACCCTGCCTTTTGCACACAAGTTGCAGCATATCTGAGAGTCGCTTGTTTGCTGCAACACCGCCTACTATCATAAGTTCCTTTTTTTGTGTAAATGAGAGCGCCCTTTCTGTGGCTTCGGCAATCATTGCAAATGCAGTTTCCTGTAATGAAAAGCAGGCGTCTTCTTTGTTTTTTGAGATCTTTTTTGCGGCAGATAATAATCCAGAAAAAGAAACATCGTTTCCCTTTACGACATACGGCAATGAAACATATTTTGATGACTGGTGTGCAAGTTGCTCTATCATTTTGCCGCAAGGCGACGCAAAGCCTAGTGAGCGGCCAAACTGGTCAAGCAGTTGTCCAAGCGTAATGTCCAAAGTCTCGCCAAATACGCGCCATTTTTTTTGCTTAAAGGCGACAAGCATGGTATGCCCTCCAGATACCAAAAGTACGAGTGGATCTTTTGAGCCAGTAAGCAGTTTGCCAAGCTCGATGTGGCCTATTGCGTGATTTACAGGATATATTGGAATTTTGTGAAACGATGCAAGGGTGCGTGCAATTACGCCTGCTACGCGAAGACATGGCCCAAGGCCTGGTCCTGCAGCATACGAAATAATGTCTACATCAGATATCCTCAGATTTGCGTTTTGCAGGCATTCTGCCAAAACCTCTGAGCTTGCTTCGATGTGGTGCCTTGATGCCTCCCTTGGGTGGATTCCTTGGCCTTGAGGTGGCCGGTAAATCCTTCTGACATCTGCTAAAATCTTTCCCTTGTTTGCCCTTTTTTCAACTAGGGCGCATGCAAATGTGTGTGCTGTGCTTTCAAATCCAAGGCAGATCATTTCATCCACGACTCATACTAGATACGATCTTAATTACGTCCCCGTCTTTTAGTACGTGGTCTGCACTTATTCGTTGCTTTGATTTTGCATCTACTGCAAACAAAAATCCCTTTGCAAGATCGGCATGAATTGTAGCAGCAAGATCTTTTGCAGTAGAGCCTGTTGGGAGCAGTCTTACGTCAGGGAGTACCACACCGTCTTTGTTTGTGAGTTTGTTCTCATCCTCCACTGGATAAACTGTGATGAATTTGAGAAGGTCAAATACTGCGTCGTTGAGTGCCTGCTGGACTCCAGTAGTGTGTATTTTTGAGAGGACTGTCTTTACCAGCTCAAGTGCCTGTTTTTGTTGCGGGTTCAGGCCTGCAGGATTTATCAGCTCAAATGATGCATCACCTGGCACGTATTTTATGAGGCCTGCCTTTGTTGCCTTGCGCAGCAACAGCTCTGATTCCGCACTGCATGCAACAACATGATTTTTCTTTTTCATCTCATCAATTATTGAAAGATCTGTGCAGAGGTCTGCCTTGTTTGCTGCAATCAAAAGAGGCCGTGTCTTTTTTCGAATCTTTTTGACAAACTCAAAGATATCGGAGTTGGTCCACTCTGCAGGCTTTTTTGCCTCAAGGTGCATTTCTTTTATGGTATCAGATATGACATATTCCTTTATTCCAAGGCCGCTGAACCTTTTTGTGATTCCTTCAACTAGAGTGGTTGTTTTCTGTGTGATTTCGCGCAAGAGTTTTTCCCATTCGCGCCCAAGTATCTGCATAAACCACTGATCAAACTCGTTTTCGACAAACTCTACGTCTTCAAGTGGGTTGTGAGTTCCAGGTGGCACCGGTTGGCCCTGGATATCTGTAGCTCCTGCTACATCTACTACATGAATTAGTACTTCGGCCTGGCGAGCATCATCTAAGAATTTGTTGCCAAGGCCTTTTCCTTCGTGTGCTCCCGGAACGAGGCCTGCCACATCGATTATCTTTACTGGCACCAGCCTTGTGCCGTTGATGCACAACGGGTGTTGGTGTGTAATTCCAAAGCGCTTGCATGCGCACGTTGTCTGCACATATGTAATTCCAACGTTTGGCTCAATTGTGGTAAACGGGTAGTTTCCGATTTGCACCGAGGTTTCCGTTGCCGCAGAAAAAAAGGTCGATTTTCCCACGTTTGCCTTGCCAAGTAATCCTATTTGCATTCAAACTCTGGAAATTTTCCACATCATATTAGCATTCAGGATGAAATCTTCATTTAACGAGGATTTTGATTGACTTTGTGATAGTTATAACTGGGAATCCTGGTGTCGGAAAACACACCATAACAAAACTGCTTGCCAAAAAGCTTGGCTATTCTATTTTAGACATAAACCAGATTGCAATTGAGAATCGGGTCTACCAAAAAAGCGGCTCAACTTTGGATGTGAACACAAAAAAGCTTGAAAAAATTATGAAAAGACTAGTCAAGCCAGATGTAATAGTAGTCGGGCATCTGGCACCGTATGTAATATCAAGATCACAGGTTAAATTTGCCATCATACTGAGGAAAAATCCATACAAGTTGATTCCAATTTACAAAAAAAGAAAATACTCACAAAAAAAACTCTACGATAATGTAGGCAGTGAGATCTTGGGGATTACTGCTTATGATGCAAGAACAAAATTTGGCAAAAAAGCATTGCAAGTTGATGCTACAGGCCTTTCTGCTGCCAAACTTCTCAAAAAAATACTGTACACCATGAAAACAAAAAAGCAAGATAAAGTGGACTGGCTTGATTTGATTTCAAAGAAAGGCGATCTTGTCAAGTTCTTTCCACAAAAGTGAGTTACATGTTTGAGATTCTCAAAACCGATCTTGCAGGAAGAATTGGGTACATTCAGACAAACCATGGAAAGGTAGAGACTCCTGCGTTTGTCCCAGTAATTCATCCGGTAAACCAGAGCATCCCTGCTTCCAAGATTCGTCAGATGGGTTTTGAGCTTGTGATTACAAATGCATACATTACAATGAGCAGATATGGTGAGGAAGCAGTAAGACGTGGAATCCACGACATCATCAAGTTCGATGGTGCTGTGATGACCGACTCGGGTGGGTACCAGGTCCTAGAGTACGGCAAGGTAAATGTCGAGCCGCACAAGATGGCAGAATTTGAGCAAAAGATAATGACTGATTTTGCCATACCGCTTGATAGACCTACTGGGTACGGCCTCCCAAAGAAAAAAGCTCAAAGCTATGTAGATCATACACTTGGAGTCTCAAAAGACACCTTGGAAAACAAAAAAGACAATGGTCAGATCTGGGTTGGGCCCATCCAGGGAGCAGAACACTTTGAGCTTGTAAGAAAATCAACTAGAAATCTTCTAAAGTACGGCTATCAAATGCTTGCATTTGGAAGCCCAGTGGAAGTAATGGAGGCCTACGAGTACCGCTTGCTTGCAAAGATGATAGTTGAAGCAAAGATGCTCATGCCTGCCTCGGTTCCATTGCATCTGTTTGGCGCAGGGCACCCCCTGACAATACCTATTGCCATAGCGCTTGGGTGCGACACCTTTGATTCTGCTTCATACATGCTGTACGCAAGACATGACCGTTACATCGCAGAGGACAGGACAAGCCACCTAAGTGAAATACAATATTTTTCATGTAGTTGCGAGATATGCTCAAAGAATACCCCAAAATCACTGCTTGAGATGCCGGCCGAGCAAAAGTCTCAAGCACTTGGATTGCACAATTTGTATGCCATCAAGGCCGAAGTTGACCGCACAAAGGAGGCAATCTACGAAGGCAGACTCTGGGAGTACATACTCAAAAAGCTCAGAGCACACCCCAAGCTTTACGAGACAGTTGAGATATTTACAAAAAAC
>JBBIVI010000127.1:0-4193 GCA_037439825.1 Candidatus Nitrosotenuis sp.
GCCTTATGATACCACGGTTTTTGTAAATTGGGCCAAACCTAGTCGGATTGATATTGATTGCTTGTGTATAATACGAATCTGCCTTGTCATACTGTTTTGTCTTTAGATAATAATTCCCAAGTCCCCTGTATGCAAGATAGCATCTTTTGTTATGTTTTATGCTCTGTTCGTAATACTGAACGCATTCTGGAGAATTTTTTTCATTGTATATTCCACCCAAAAGACAGAGTGCAGTTGAATTAGTTCCGTCAAGGTTTATTGCGTCTTTGAGGGTTTTGATTGCATCGTCTGATCTTCCCTGCAGGTTTAACTTTTCTGAAACAAAGCAGAGGTGGTTGGATCTTTCTTTATTTTTATTTTCTACTTTAATTGTAGAGATTATGTCTATTGGTGCTACAAGTATTGCCAGTCTTCCATCTTCTTCCCAGAGGCTGTCGAACTGGCGTTGCGGGATCATGCCTATCTGATCAGGTTGTGGCATATAGTGTATGATCGAGTTTTCTTTTTGATCGTAACCAGATATCACAGAAGCGTGTTGAACAACTTCATAGAGTCCTGGCAGTATCACAATAGGTGGTATTCCCATATCGATTATTTTTTTGAGTTCTGGTAGGGACGAATGTAAGATAAGACTGCCAAGGCCGTGTCTTTCTGCAAGCTCTATTCCTTCAATTAAGATGCTTCCTCTAACATTTTGGTACTTTTTTGCAATTTCTTTTGCTTCTGCAAGAGGCAAGTTGACATCCCAGTATTTTGATACGGCGCTTACTGCAAGAGGCAGACAGATGTTTTCCTCAGTGACAGGTGGTACTATGAGTTCGTGTTCACTCATGTCTTGATGTTTTTTATTTTGTTATTAAAACCCATCAAAGCAAGACAAACCGTTCTATTAACGACAGACCATCTTGCGTCATTTCAGGATGAAATTGCGTGCCAAAGATTTTGGAATCATTATACTGAATTATTTCGTATTTGCAGGTATCGGAACTTGCAAGTTGAATTAATGATTTGCCAAGTCGAGATATCTCAAAATTATGACTTTGGTATACATTAAGGATTCCACTACATAAAGGATTTTTTTCGATTACTGTGACTGTGCTTTCACCTTTTTGTGCCGTGCTCATCTTTCTGATCGTGCCTCCTGTTGTCAGTGCTAAGATCTCTGCGCCATAACAGATTCCAAGTAATGGTTTTTTTTCAGTTATCGCATGATTGATTATTTTGGAGTTTAATGCATTCATTTGTTGATTGTTTTTCCTTCTTCCAGACAGAATAAATGAATCAAATTTTTCAATCTCTTCAGGTTTTAGCCCATCAAATTGTACTAGTTTGTAATCTATCATTTTTTTGCTAAGAAAATTATCAATGTTCCTTGTGAATACGGAGCCATTGTCGATAACTAGGAGCATCGTCTCTTCTCAGTACCTACTTCTTTTATTTGTGTTCGACGAGCTGCACTAAATGGTAGAGATTTGAAATCTTTATAGAATGACACGGTGTTATACTAGCATTGATTCAAAAATTTGTATTAGCATTGATAATAGGTCTTTTTGTTAATCTTGGTTTCACTCAAATGTCTTCAGCAGACATTATAATTCTTGGAAATGGACATGCCCCGATTTATGTTTCAGACAAGGACACTGGCGATTTTGATCTTAACAATGACGGCCTAATAGATTATTATGTGAGGGCTCATTTTATTGGCAACTCTAAGCAGCAGTACAAAGTTGATTATAAAATGATAGACGAATGTGTTGACGGTAACACATACGATGTTGCTAAACTCAAGATTGCTTTTTCAAATACAGCAATATCACATCTTGACAGAGTTTGGTATACCAATTTTGAGGTATGGAATCCATGGTTTAAAGCCGCAGATAATGATGCAAACAAAGTAATTGACATAGCTTCAATTCCAGATCATAGTGATCCAGTTGTATTTCCTACCAGTGGGGATGACATAATAACTAAAACAACCGATCAGAAAAAAGGATCATTTACTCATAATGAAAATGTTCCAGAACTTGATGGCCAGTCTGGTTGGGAAGGTTCAGTTTTTTTTAAAGGTCCTACTGGGAAATATCGTATGTGGACAATACACCCTGGTGATGGGTTTTCAGGTTGTGACACCCTGACGGGATTTGCCATACCAATTATCATAAAGCCATAAATTTAATTTCTGAATCCGAGCTTTTTATTTTCCCACTTCAATTGAGACGTAGTGTAACTCTGGTACGTTATCAACTACCGTAATTATGCCAACATTTACCGTGTCATCTTGTTGCCACAAAAGAACACGCTTACTTTGTGTGATAGTAAAGTCATCAATGAACTTATCGAGCAACTCATTTGTCGCATCAAGATCGTTTTGAGTAAAGAATGAAATCTCTCCTTCTCTAAATGAAAGTGGGACTGAAAGTGATGTGGGTACAACAACTTCGATGCCTTTTTCTTCAAATATCGATCTGATTGTTTCAATTCTGTTATCTCTATCAAGGCTTGGCTCACCCCTTGGTGCAGAAGCTGAAGGAACTCCGGATAACTCACGCAAGTACGCTTCAAAGGCAGCCTGTTGTGTATTGCCTAGACCAACATAGTATTCTCCGTTGAAGGCAGCACCCACTGCAGCAATCGTGCCTAGTTCGGCCACTACACCTCCTCCCGAGCCTGCGGTATACACTGGGATAAAGTAGACATCATGTTCTCCAACCCGATACAAGATGTTATCGCCTATACGAGGTGTTCTAAGAAGTGTTTTTAGTTGTGCAAAGTCGTTGTCTTTTTCCAGTGCTTCACGTACTGCGGTCGGGCCGATAAGTTTTGTTGTAGAGTTGAGTGGCACTTGGTAGAACTGCATATTACCAAGAGTAGGCAGGTCATTTTCTACTATCATGTAACCAGATAGGTTTTTTCCTTCCGATCCTCTAAGCTCCAATGATAACAGTCCCAAGAATTTGGTAGTGTCGTATCCTGGTGGTTTTGCTTCGATATAGTATGCTTCAAGTCGTTCTGGAATTTCGTAAAATGAGTTTGCTTGAATAAATGTCTCTATGCTTGTTACATGGTATATGTTGAACATCTCAGTCTTCCATGTAAAGAGCTCCTGTGGGTATCTTATCTGCTCATTTAGCCAAGATGGTATTGGTTGGAACTTGTCACCGTACTGGTTTTGGAGCATTTTAGCAAAATAATCGTCCCCGTACTTGAGGAGCGTGATATCACCATTATAGGTATCAACTATCGCAAATCCAACAAGGCGCAAGTATGGGTTTCCAATTGACCAGGGAACCGAGTGCGTATCAAATCCTACAATCAGCGGCATCAGCCAATATGTGTTGGTACCATCGGTCACAGGGTAAAAGTCTACTTTTTGCCCAAACAGATTGTACAGAAAATACGGGTACAGTGTCTCCATTCTGTCGTAGATGTCTTTGTATCTCATTACATGTACTGGTGTTCCAGGGTATGACAAAAGAAAGTTTGGCTCAAAAACCCAGCTGAGCGGAGGCGAGACATCTATTCCACCTCTGCCAGAATACAACGCATTATTCAGCTCGGCACTTATGCTGCCACGATTAGTAGGATAGGCGGACCAAGTTTCAGTAAATAGTCCCCCTTCTCCATAATAGATTGCCCTTTGTGTGAACAGTTCACTGCTTTCTACTGACTGGCCGGTGGTTGCGTCAAGTGTCAAAAAGCCGTTTGGAACGTGGGTGTAAACCAAATGTTCGTTGTACCAACGGTTTTCAAGACTTACCGCAGGTGGAAGAACCGGCTTCATAGATGCAGTCCAGTATAACGTGCTGTTGAATCTCAAAATGTCGTTGTCTTCAAAGTCAATATATGGAATGAGTCCTATTTCTGGTTTTAATTTGGCGTATGCCGCCTCCCAGTCCCAGATTCGAATCGAATCCAGAACATCTCTATTGTTGGCCATGTAGCTTTTGATGTTGTTTGGTGAAATGGATACCAAATTTACATCGTGTCTTGTTATCTTGATTTTGTCTAACTCACCAAGATATCTATTGACTGTAATTTGTTGTTGTGTGTATGGGCCTAAATATTCCAGTTTGCGTGTATCTGCAATGCTGTTGTTTACCGCCATTATTGAACCGGCAATAATTCCGATTGCAATAAGTGTGAAAACTCTGATGTAGATGTCTCTTTTTATTGGATGTGTGAGAACTTTGGAG
>JBBIVI010000128.1:0-1071 GCA_037439825.1 Candidatus Nitrosotenuis sp.
AATCGAAAAGATAATTGAGTGTAACATCTCTGTTATTCTAGTAAAAACCGAGTCAGGTTATGGAATACTTTCACAAAAAGACATTGCAAAAATCCTTCTTGAAGAAAATCACAACATAAAGAAAATTCCAGTAGACAAAAAAATGCAAGAACTTGTCACAGTAGACCAGTTTGCACCAATCTCCAATTGTGCCAGTTTGATGCTATCAAAGAAAATAAACGCATTAGGCATCAAATCAACCAAACAAATCAAAGGAATAATAACAAAGCACGACCTAGTCAGATATTTCTATGAGCATGTAAAAGATGCAACCAAGCTTGCAGATATCATGTCGATCGGCAGTTTTTTTGTCCCACACACAACTACGCTTTACGACGGATTATTCAAGATGCTAGACAATCAAGTATCGCGGCTCCTAGTCAAAGACGAAGACAAGCCAGTTGGAATTATCACGTATAAGAGCTTTCTAAATAGCGCATTGTATTACTCAAACAGATACGAAGACAACGTCTTTTCGTCAGGCTTTGGTAAAACCTGTAAGGTAAGCGAAATAATGACAAAGAACATACTCACCGTATCCACACAAGCAAATCTTCTCAAGGTGGCAAAGATCCTAATAGAATACCGCGTACACGGAGTGGCGGTAACTAAAAACCAAGAAATCGTAGGCTTTATCACAGAAAAAGACATCATAAGACAGCTTGCCAAGTCAGATGCATAGCTGCACATTATTATAACCAGACAAAAAATTCCAAATCATGAAAATTTCTGTAGGACACACGCCAGACTCTGACGATGCATTCATGTTTTATGGAATGCTTACAGGCAAAGTACCATCACCTTACTTTACAGTTGAGCACGTAATTGCAGATATTGAGGAGTTAAACAAAAGAGCACTAAAAGAAGAACTTGATGTCACCGCAGTCTCGGTTCATGCGTGTGCCTACTTGCCAAATTATACAATTTTGCGAAGTGGTGGAAGCTTTGGAATAGGTTATGGTCCAATAGTTATTGCAAAAGACGCAATTCCAAAAGAAGATCTAACAAAATGTAAAATCGCAATCCCAGGCA
>JBBIVI010000128.1:1081-4161 GCA_037439825.1 Candidatus Nitrosotenuis sp.
ATACTGAAATGAAGTTTAGCGACATTCCGACTGCAGTCAAATCAGGCAAAGTAGACGCAGGCCTCGTCATTCACGAGACTCAGCTTTCCTACAAACAGGAAGGATTGACACAGATCCTAGACGTGGGAAAATGGTGGCACGACTCTACAAACGGACTTCCAGTCCCACTTGGCACCAACGTGATGAGCAATAGATTCGACAAAAAAACCATACAAAAATTCGACAGGTACTTACAGGACTCCATCAAATACGGCCTTGCTCATCAAAAAGACGCACTAGACTACGCCATGACATACTCAAGAGGCAAGCCAGAAGAACTCATTGAGAAATTTGTTAAAATGTACGTAAACGACGTTACAATCGAGATGGGTCAAGCTGGCGAAGCATCAATAAGACATTTGTTTGATCTTGCAGTAAAAAAAGATCTAGTGCCAAAATTTGAATTAAAAATCAATGAGATAGGACGAAGCTAACACAGTCTGCTAAGGAACAGGTCACAGCATTTCTTGTAACATCTACCACCTTTGATGCTACAAGTACGTGTGTTAGCTTCGCTAAGTAGATCAGCGTTTTCCAAAATAAAGCTGATCGGCATCAATTCTCAAATGTGTTTAATTGAGACACAAAAAGTAAACAAATGTAATAAAATCACAGACAACTTGTTTTGGTTCTTAACAAGTGTTTGAAGACACAGATTCGTATAAAAATCGGCAAGACGCTACCAATTGTATGGTATTGGTAGACAAAAAAATACTGTCTGGTGGCCTTGCAATGGTCGCAGTTGGCTTGTCGCTTTTGATTTATCTTAACTCGATCATTCCAATCGGAACTGCAGACATGACTGCAGACCAAGCACTAGAATTAGAAAAAAAACAGCATGAAAACCGTGATTACTCTAATCTTGCCGCCATGCTTGCAGGTGTTGGTTTCTTGCTTGTCTTAATCAGCTTTGGCGCAAGAAGAAAAAAAGGTGGCGCAATGACAATCGAAAAAAAGCCGCCAGTCTAAAGACTTTAATCGAAATTATTTGTCAGTTACTTGTTGACTCATGCAGAGATAAGCATCTACCCGGTAGGCACAGACACTACCAGCCTGAGCTTTTACATTGCAAAAGCAATAGAGTCAATTCAAGACATCAAAGGCATCAGATACCAGACAACTCCGATGGGGACGATTTTAGAATCAGATGACATTTCAAAGATCTTTGAGGCGACAAAATCAGCCATAGAAACAGTTCACAGACTAGGTGTAAAGCGAGTCGAAGCAGTTCTCAAAATAGACTCTAGAACAGACAAGACGCAAACAATGCAGCAAAAACTTGATTCGCTAAAAAAACACCTAGACTCAAAAAGTCCTTAGCGTTCTAAAGAAGGTATCACGTTGTACTGGCTGCCTTCCGATTTCCTTTACCATTGATGCGAGCTCCATTATTGACGAGTTTGTTGGTTTTCCCGCAGCCCGGTAAATTTCTTCAGAAAATGCAGTACCCACAAGGTCGCTTCCACCATTTGAGAGTGCCACCTGTGCAAGTTTTTTGCCAAACGCGACCCAATATACGGAGATGTTGTTTAATGCACCTGCAAGCATGAGTCGTGATATTGCGATAATTTTCAGATCATAAATTGCAGAACATTCATGTTTTACAAGGCCTTTTTGCTCAAGCTCAGTATTGTCAAAACTGAACTTGAGTGGTATAAATGTGATAAATCCACCTGTTTTTTTCTGCAATTGGCGTATTTTGGTTAGATGATCAATTACGTGCTCTGGCTTTTCGATGTGGCCATAAAGCATCGTTGCGTTGCTTCTAATTCCCATGTTGTGAGCTTGCTCTATTGTGTCAAGCCATTCTTGGCCTGAGCACTTGCCGCGCACTATTTGGCTCCTAATTTCCGGATGAAATAGTTCGGCACCACCTCCCGGCATAGAGTCAAGTCCTGCCTGCCTTAGCCTCGAAAGTATTTCTTTTACAGAGGTCTTGGTAAGCTTGGACAGATAAAATATCTCGGCTGCAGTAAATGCCTTTATTGTAAGTTCCGGGTGATTCTTTTTGATTATTTTCATCATGTTTTCGTAATAGTCTAGTGGCAGCTTTGGATGAAAGCCACCAACTATGTGAACCTCGGTTGCACCAAGTTGCTTTGCTGCAGCTACGCGTTGTTCTATTTGTTCAGGGGTAAGTGTGTATGCATCTTGCTCGTCTCCTTTTCTGTAAAATGCGCACATCTGACAGCTTGCAGCGCAGACGTTGGTGTAATTCATGTAATAAGATGCGGTAAATGTGACCTTGTCGCCAACCAATTTTTTTCTTACCAGGTCTGCTGTTGCGCCAACTACAAACAAGTTGTCATTGTTTAGCAGTTCAAGGCCGTCGTTAAATGAAAGCTCTTCTCCAGCTAGTGCTTTTTCTACCGACTTTGACTCACTAATCAGTTCTCTGAGCAATAATTCGTCTCGACTCGTTTGTAAATATAAAAGAAACTAAACCGAGTAGACAAGTCATTATCGAGTTTGCCTACTGTCGGTTCTTGTGGTGCATTTGAGAGTATTTCTCTTTCTTCTTTTCTTCAGCCTTCTTGTATTCTTTCTTCAAACCAGATTCCTTTGAGTACTGGTCAACTGCGTCGTAGGACTTTAGGGTCTTTTCTCTGCCTTTTTTGTCTTCTTTGACGTATTTGACGTCCTTCTCAGGTGTCTTTGGAATCGTTGTCTTGTGTTCTTGGACTCGTTTCATATAGGCTTCGCGTTCTGCTTCAAGTGCTTTTTGCACTTTGCTTGGACCGCCTGCTGATTTTTTGGCATTTATTGCATCAGCTGCCATCGCCTTGAGTTTAGTGATGATGTCTTCGGTTCTTGGAAGGTCTTCTTTGCCTGCTGCTTTGCGTGCCGCAATTGCCGCCTCGATCTCTTTTGCTGCGGCCTCTTTTTTGGCATTCATTTTAGCTTTAATTTCTGCAGCTTTTTGTTTTTGTGCTTCCAGTCTTTGTTGTTTTTCCTGTTCCATCATCGCCTTCTTTTCCTCAAAGCTCATTTTTGCAGCCTTGTTGGTATCGACTGTTTGTGCGTGCGATAATCCAATAGGA
>JBBIVI010000129.1:0-4119 GCA_037439825.1 Candidatus Nitrosotenuis sp.
ATTAGTGCATCGTGAAGCGACCTGTCAACTTCGTCGACTACTCTCTGAGAACCACCGCGAACAAGGATTGATACTGATTTTGGATTCTTACAACCTTCTATGAAGACCCATTTGTCAGACTCGACCTTTTTTTGGTGAACAAGATCTGCGTGTCCTAGGTCATGTTCTGTAATGTCATCAATGTTTGTTGTAATGCGACCTCCAGTTGCCTTTGCAAGCTTGGTCATGTCACTTTCTTTTACGCGTCTTACTGCCAGTATTCCATATTTTGCCAGATAGTGTTGTGCAATGTCATCTATTCCTTTTTGGCAAATTAGGACGTTTGTTCCGACTTTGTGCAGTTTGTCAACCATAGATTTGAGCATCCTGTTTTCTTCTTCCAAAAACATTTGCATTTGGGTTGGGTCTGTAATTCTAATTTCTGCACTCATCTCTGTTTTTTCTACTTCTAGTGCAGCATTTAGTAGTGCGATCTTTGCCTTTTCAATTTTTGTTGGCATTCCACTGTGCACCACCTCTTTATCAAGAATTATTCCTTTTACAAGTTCAGTATCTTGAATTGAGGCACCTGCCTTTTTTTCTACTTTGATGTTATCAAGGTCAACTAGGTATTTTTCTCCCTTTTTTTCTGCAATACGCAGCACTGCATCCACTACAAGCTTTGAAAGGATGCTGCTGTCTTCTGAGATTAATTTTGATTGCATGCTGGTTGTAGCAATTTTCAAAAGCGATTCTTCATCTGTTGATTCTATTTTCTTTGCAAGTTGTGACAGCAACTCCATTACTTTTTCCTGTGCTGCTTGATAACCTTCAACTATGACTGAAGAGTGTACGTCTTTTGCTAAAAGCTCTTCTGCTTTTTCTAGTAAGGCTCCTGCAAAGACAACAGACGATGTTGTGCCGTCTCCGACTTCGTTATCCAATGTCTTTGAGATTTCCACCATCATTTTTGCTGCAGGATGCTGGACATCGATTTCCTTTAGAATTGTAGCACCATCGTTTGTAATGGTAACATCGCCAATAGAATCAACTAGCATCTTGTCAAGCCCTCTTGGTCCAAGACTTGTTCGAACCAAGTCTGCGACAAGCTTGGCTGCCATTATGTTATTTTTTTGTGCGTCCCTGCCTTTTTGTTGCAGTGCGCTTTCCTTTAGAACCAGAACTGGACCGCTGGGGGTCTGCTGAATTGAAGCCATATTTAACGAAAAAGCTCTTCTTGCCCCGTTTTTAAAAGTTTGCTAGTAAATAGTAGGTAGCAACGATCTTTTCTTTACATCAACTATTCCGCAAGACAAGATTCTAACCGAAGGTAGTGCAAGAAACGGTAAAAAAAGCGGTACCAGATGAGGTCTTTGAAACCTACATCCGTTGTCTGTGAGTGCCGAGTTTACCGCAACAAACTTTTGTAGCACATCATCAAAGCTATTTTCGGACACAATACCACCAACTCGTAATGGTAAAAAGGCCACAATTTTGCTGTCCTTTACTACCACCACTCCGCCCTGTGACCTCACAAGGTGATTTGCCGCAAAAGCCATGTCTTTTTCATTTGATCCTATGATTATCATGTCATTTTCATGGAAGCTCCATGTGGATGCAAATGCTCCTACGTTTGCTCCAAAGTTTTTCAAAAATCCTATCATGTGCTTTCCAGTTAAGTTGGTTCTCTCAAATGCAGCTACCTTCCAAACGTCTTTATTAAAATCAGGAACTACGTTCCCGTCCTTTGTTTTTAGTTCCTCAGTGGTATGTTTTGTTATTATTTCTGTCTCCATTTCAATTACATTTGCTACAACGGTAGATTTGGTGTTTTTTACTACAAAGTCTTTTTCAGCAAAGCTTTTTGCGGTTTTGACCGTCTTTTTTATCCAGTTTGAAATAGCGTGTTTACGAATCTTTGTTACAATACTACCGTTTGAGGCAACCAGCTGCCCCCCTACGATGACTTTGCTGGGTTTTTTCTGTTCTAAATCATCAATAATCAACATGTCTGCGAGTTTTCCTGAGCAATTCCTCCAAGGTCCATTCCCATGTGGTAATAGTCAAAACAGTTCTTTGATGCCACAGTGATTGCATCAACTGCATCCATGCCGAGCCTTACTGATTCTCTTATGCAGTGGTCGATGTGACCGTATTTGGATATCTCTACTGGATCAAGCCCATCTGAGCAGAACATCAGTCTGCCAATATACGGTTTATGCAAAAGAATTTGTGGGATTATATTTTTTAGATCACGTCGAATGGAACCCTCCCTCATCATGACCCACATGCCAAGCCTTAGTCTTTCCATGACTTGATCATAATCAATTGGTTCGTGACATGAGATAATTCCAGACGAGATGTATGCGTTTAGTTTTTTGTCAGATGCACCAGCTGTATGGCCATTTATGATGCAATTGTTTTCAAGCATTTGTGAAATAGATTTCATCGTATCGCCATGACGTGTTGTCACCTTGGTCCAAGAGAACACCTCACCGAGGCCAACCACACCATCCATCTTGATTGCGGATTTTTGTTGCGACAGAGTCAAAGTCTTTGCGTGACTGAATTTAGGATCGACTGGGAGTCCTCCAGGCACTACAGAGAATATTCTGATTGGCAGTCCTGAAGACAATTTTACAAATTCTTTGAAACCTGCAAAGCCACAAGCGCTCACGATATCTATTGGATCAGAAAACAAAGTAGTTGTGCCACATAACAGCGAGTGCTTTGCAAGCTCAGATGGTAACACGAACTGATCAATGTGGATGTGAGGATCAGCAAAGGAAGGTGTAAGGTATTTTCCTTCAAGGTCGATGATTGTCGTATCCTGGCCTGCCGCATGAGAAGCATCAGAACCTACATAGGCGATCCTGTCTTTTGTGATAGCAACCTGTGTGTTAGGTACAATTTCTTTTGTGTATACGTTGACTAACCTGCAGTTTTTTAGAATCAAGTCTGCCTTTTTGTCACCCATCGCCACTGCATTGAGATGTGAAATCATAATAGCAAGCTTCGAAGGCACAGAGTCAGTTCTCAAAGCGACCTTATTTACTTTCGAAGGTGATGTTTTAAATTACCTTATTGGACGTTGCTTTCTATGAACGTACCCAAGGAAATCAACAGGTATTGTCCAAAATGCAAAACACACACGTTGCAGAAGGTAGCCTTGTACAAAGCAGGTAAGAGAAGAGGCTCTGCAATAGGCGAGAGAAGGCACGAAGAGGACAAAAAAGGGTACGGTGGACAAAAATTCCCAAAATTAGCCAAGCCTGCAAAGACTACTAAAAAACAGACCTTGATTTTCACATGTCCACAATGCAAAAAGAAATCTAATAAAAAGGGAATCAGGCTTAGAAAACTAGAGTTGGTCGCACAATGAAGAAAAATCACATACTTGTTCCAAAACCAAAAAGCAAATTTCAGAAGGTACAGTGCAAAGAATGCAGCTCTGAAAACATTCTGTATTCACATGTAACCACAGCTGTCACATGCAAATCATGCGGCAACATAATCGCAGAACCAACAGGCTCTGTAGCAAAGATATTCGGTACTGTCTCAGGAATTCTTGAGTGATTCGTAATCCTCTTTTGTATTTATGTTAACTGCAATTCTTTCATCATCGAATATACTAAGTGTTTCTTGGACTTGATTGCCTGAGATCTTTTTTTGATTTACAATCGAGATTCCACTGTAATAGCATTCTTTATCATCAAAGATGACAGAATATTCAAGTTTGATGTTTATCAGATCCAGAAATTTTTTCGTTAGTACAAAACTGTGCCAAGCATCATCATTGTATTTTGAAACTAACTCTTTTACTGTCTTGCCATCAAGCAACGGCAGATCTCCAGATACAACAAAGGTTGGCTCATCAAGATTGGAAATAATGGAATTCAGATCAGAGACATAGCCTTCTCCTTTTGTCTTAATGACCTCAACCCCCTGATACACAAGCAATTCATTTGTGCGTGGCGAGTGATCACTTGTTGCGGCAATTATTTTCGAAAAACACTTGGAATCTTTGAGCGCATCAATCACATGCATAATCAACGGTTTTTTGTATTCTAGGAGAAGTTTTTCTCCTGGCATGTTCATTCTCGTTCCTCTGCCACCAGGCATAACAAGTCCTATCATACT
>JBBIVI010000130.1:0-4115 GCA_037439825.1 Candidatus Nitrosotenuis sp.
TGGGCCAAAGGCATCAATTGAGAGTACGATTCCTGCAAGACTTAGCATTGCCATAGCAGTAAGCGAGGTTCCAAAGATTCCATACAGGAGTGCCTGTGACGGGTCTGGTGCCGCCGAAGCTGAAATTGAAAACGAGATGATTATTGCTGCAACGAGTGCAATCATGAATGGTCCTGTGGACTGCATGCCCTTGATTATTCCCATTAGCGTAAGTGACGCATATCCCCACCTGGCAGATTCGGCAATCTCGTTGACTGGTTTGAATTTGTAGTTGGTATAATAGTCTGTGATCCTCTGGATTACAGGAACCAAGATGACACCGATTACGGTGCTTGCAAATAATGCGTAAGAAAGGTTGTCTTGACCTATGAACACATACGTGAATGCAAAGTTTAGTGCGATTGCAATTGCTGCAGAGACATAAAACGAGCGGTTGAGCGGCCTCATGACGTCAGAGACGTTCTTTGAGCCAATAGTTGCAGAGCCAATAATTGATGCAATCAGACCTGATGCGCCAATCAGAATAGGATAGATTACAATCTTTGGTGCACCAATTAGTGCGCCAATCAGAATCGAGGCCAGCACGGTGACTATGTAGGATTCATAGACATCAGAGCCCATACCTGCAGCATCGCCTACGTTGTCGCCTACATTGTCTGCGATCGTAGCTGGGTTTCTTGGGTCGTCTTCTGGTATGTTTGCCTCTACTTTGCCTACAAGGTCAGCACCCATATCTGCGGCCTTTGTAAATATTCCACCACCGATTCTGATGAACAGTGCGATGAGGCTTGCTCCGATTCCAACACCTGCTATTGTAATTGGGTCCGGGAATGCAAGGTACAGCAGTGCAAGTGCCAAAAGCGCCATTGCAGGAACTGCCAGGCCTACTGTGGCACCACCCCTGAACGCAAGAGCAAATGTCTTGCCAATTCCACTTCCAGTTGCGTTTGCGGCCCTGACTGCAGCTTTGACTGTGATTTTAAGTGAGATTAGACCTGCTACTGCAGAAAGCGCTGCACCCACTGCGAATGCGACACCGTTTGAAAAACCAATGAAATATCCAATAACTACAGAAAGACCTATTGCAATCGGGATGATTATCTTCATTTCGCGCCTCAAAAATGCTGCGGCGCCGATTCTTACTGCATCTGAGATCTCCATCATTTGTTTTGTGCCGGCATTTTGTTTGCCAACCCAAGCGGCATAACCTGCAGCTACAGCAAAAGACGCAACAGCTGCACCGATTGGAATTATTTGTTGCAGCTCCATTTTACAACTGCTTGCCGATTTGTGGGAAATATAAATGATTGAGGAGATCAGTGTTTTCTTTTTTTGTAGGGGGCAAAGGTTTTGCCTTTGAGTACCTGCCTTACAAGTTTGTTGAATCGTCTTCCATGACTCAGATATGGAAATCTAAGATGGACCAACTCGTGTGCAATTGTATCATCGAGTGCCTTTTCGTCTGGGATTTTTTTCACATTGATGAACACCAGATTGTGTTGCATGTATGATACGCCATAATACTTGTAGGCAGTAGTGCGCCTTCCAGCAGTCATCTCTTTTGGCATCTCCAAGACCTCTTTTGAGGTAAGGAGAGTCTTGGGTTCTGGAATGGAGAGTCGGTTCGAGTAAATACCTATTTTTTCCAAAATGACAAGTCGCAAATCATCATCAAGATGCATATGATGGCATAGGAGGATTTCGTATTATACAATATAGTCAATTCTTGTACAAAGATTTGTTGAAAATCTAGCTTATTGTGGATTTATCATAAAATACGAAAAGGGTCAGAGTTTAGTGTGTAATCATTAATCATACAGCCACCGTCTCATCATACCCCTACTTCATTAGATTAAGAATTGCTTTTGTTTTATTTCTAATTTCGTCTGTTACTGGCACCACCACTAGGCCCTCGTTTGGCTGGCCGTAAAAGACGACAGTGTTTGGCGGCGCATAAATGCAGACAGGTATGACTAGGAGATCTTCTTCGCCATTTACAATGACTTGGTTTGGTGGAGGTAATCCAAGTGCCTTTCTGATAGTATCTATGCTCTCAGTGGTAATCTCGCCTGCAGGGTTGTTGCAGTACAACTTTCTTGCAGTGGTTTGCGGTGGTTTTCGCTTTGCTCTTTTTTCCACGCCGTCGACAATCTGCAAAGACGGTACAAGTTTATAGTTGATCAGTTTGTCGGTTGTAGCATCTCCTACTGTCACAATGTATGCACTTGCAGGCAAAAAGTGTAAAATACGAGCACGGCTGACCTCGCTTTCTTTGATCAAAATACCTATTGGCTTTTTGAGTGCCTGCCGTAGATTTTCTGGGAGCTTCAAAGTTATGCTTGCGGCGTTGCTTGCATTTCTTCTCTGAGCTTTGCTGCTAAGATACTACACTGCGCGGCAACGTTTTTTGCGGCAACCCGGATTGCTTCGGCACTTGGAGAGTTGGCATCAGTTATCATCACTGGTCTGCCCTTGTCTGAACCTTCCATGATTCCTGCGTTGAGTGGGATCTCACCGATAAATGGTATGTTGTATTTTTCGCTAATTCTTTTTGCGCCGCCTTGACCAAAAATGTAGTGTTTGTCATTGCATTTTGGGCACACAAAATAGCTCATATTTTCTATTACGCCAATCAGTGGAATGTTTAGTTTGTTGAACATGCCAATTGCTTTGACTGCGACATTGCTTGCTACCTCTTGAGGTGTTGTTACAACCAGAACGCCGGTAATTGGGATTGTTTGCGCTAATGTAAGTGGAATGTCACCAGTTCCAGGAGGTAGGTCCACTATAAGATAATCAAGATTGGACCAGTTTGTGTCAATCAGAAACTGTTTTAGAATGCCAGAAATGATCGGGCCCCTGTATATTGCTGCTTGGTGTTCTTGTTCTGCAAAGAACCCAAAGGAAACCACCTTGATTCCATGCGACTCCACCGGCTGTAGTTTGTTGTTGTCAACTTCCATGTAAGCTTTTTGCATACCAAGCATGAGCGGAATACTTGGGCCGTAAATGTCTGCATCCAATAATCCAACCTTTGCACCGGATTGTGCCAGTGCAAGTGCAAGATTCAACGAGACGGTGGATTTTCCTACGCCACCTTTGCCGCTTGCAACACCGATGATATTTTTGACTGTGGCCATTGCCTCGCTCGCATCAAGTGCTCTTCCCTCCATGACCTTGGCAGTCACGTTCATCTCAAAGTTCTTGATGCCTTCGATTTGTGATACTGCGTTTCGCACGTCTTGCTCTATTTGATCATTGAATGGGCATGCAGGAGTGGTAAGTTCCAATGTAAATTTCAGATTACCGCCATTTAGTTCCAGATTTTTTATCATCCCCATAGAGACAATGTCTTTTTTGAGGTCAGGGTCAACTACAGTTGCAAGCTTTGAGAGTACTTGGTCTACACCAACCATGGAAAAAAAAGTTCGCTTACATTATTTAAAGATAGACTGATTTTTCAAAATGACGAGATTTTGATTAGGTAAACCTAACCGAAATTAATTTGTTTTCTGCTTAAATTCGGCCTCACTTTACCATGCAATGTTAAACACACAAGAGTTAGACATGCAAGACCGCTCAAAATACATCAACATCATAGTTGGCGCAGTCATCGGTGCAGCAATAATGTTTCTGGCCCAAGACGTAGTAGAATGGTTCATGGGAGTAGATTTTGAAAATCCATCTACCACAAGTAGCAACGTGCCTGCAAGCATAGTAGAGCTACTTGGAAGAATGCTGCCGTTCGCAAAATGGGTCGGTGGTGTGATGGTGGTTTTTGCAATAATTATCGGGGTTGGAAAGCTAGAGCTTCGCACTTAATAATTTGCATGCTCTCGAAATTTTTTTCTTCACACTTGATTTCTTTGTTCTTGGCAGCAATAGTTATTGTTTATTTTTACTTTCAACCAGAAATCAGTTTGGTATTTTCTTTTTTGTTTTTTGGATTTTGGGTTTTCGGATTTTTTTGTGATGTTTGGATTACAACCAAAAACTCTCAGCACATAGCAAAACATGAGACAAACGCAGTCTTTGCATTACTGTATGCCAAGTTTGGTGTAAAAGCAAGTCTTGTGCAGTTTCTTATCGAATCCGCAGTGATAGTTGTGATCCCT
>JBBIVI010000131.1:0-3795 GCA_037439825.1 Candidatus Nitrosotenuis sp.
GGCCTTTGAGAGTTTTGCAAAAAAGGCAGGCACCAGAATGGCAAAACGGGTGATCATATTGCTGGAGATCGCATACAAAAATGGAGGCAATGTCTCAGAAAACCTCGAGACCATCCAAAAACATGTCACAGAGCTCGCAATCTGGAAAAAGAAAGAAAGTCTGCACTACAACCATACACTTACACCATCTATATTGCGTATGTAGTATTTATTGCGATCTCTGTCATTTTATCATCACAGTTTTTCACCCAGATCGAGTCAGTCAAAGAGCTTCTTGCACAAGAACAACTTGGTGCCACAAACAACGTGTTTGCCGCATTGTCTGGCGTCAAGATAAACGAACTTGATTCCATTTTGTTTAACATGGCAATAATCGAGTCGGTCTTTGGAGGAATTGCTGCAGGAAAAATAGGTACCGGATCATATGTCGCAGGTATCAAACACGTCGTCCTCATGATAATCATTGCCGTGATCGCATTCACTGTGATCTGAGATGAGAAAATACGGTGTGTTTAACCTGCAAAACATCCATGATGTGCATAGTAATAATTTAATCACTTATGATTCCTACGCAATTATTTTTTAAAGCTAAAGCAGTCTGCTTAGTAGATTGCTCCGTGCTAATCTGGGGGATGAAAAATTGTACGTTCAAAAAGAACAAAGAACATCGTTAATACGTAATAATCAGTTAGATTCTGTGGAAGAAAACGCCGTAGATGGAATCGACGACCTACAGCTGACCAGGATTCAATCACCATACGTAGAGGAATTGACTTCAGAACTATCAGACATCTTAGGAATGGACGAACTTGAAGCAAAGATCTACTTGAACTTGCTGCGTACAGGACCAATTACTGCAAGTGCTCTGGCAAAAGAGATTAACATAGACAGGGCAAAGACCTATCGCATCATAGATAAGCTGTCAAGTAACGGCATCGTCTCAATTTCATTTTCATCTCCAAAGCTGTGCATTGCTGCAGAACCAAGCGAGGTATTATCCCTTGCACTAAAGAAAAAAGAAGAAGAGATCACCAAGATAAAACGAGACGGCAAAAAAATAGTAGAGAAGGTAAAAGACATTAGTAGTTCAGACAACAAATCTACAGTTCCAACATTTAGAGTCATTCAAGGAATAGAAAATATTACGGCTCAAGTTGAGCGAATTCTTGAGAATACAACAGATGTGTTTTATTTGGTAACTACCATTGAAGATGTGTCAAAGCTCTACCATACTGCAATTCCAGAAAAGATCAAACAGACACAAAAGGTCGGGGGAGTTGTCAGACTCATCGTGGACGATGCATCATCAAAGATGCTTCCATTTATCAAAAGATTTGGTGCAAGCGAAGTCAGAATAGGCAAGCTACCATCAAAGGGAAGAATAGTAGTGTCAAAGAACTGCCCGATAACTGGAAAACTTTTGATGTCGGATTCTGCAGTCAAAGGCACACTTCACGAAAACATCGATTCGGAATGTGCGCTATTTACAAACTCTGAAGAGATGACAAACAACATCTTTACTTTGTGTAATTTTATTTGGAAGAGTGGAGCCACAGTAGATCTCTAAAAACAATAAATAACACACCACATCATTTCACAAAGATCATGTTCATAATTAACTACAAAAATTATGACGAAATATCAGGAAAAAACGCTGCCAGACTAGCATCGATTGCAGACAAGATTGCAAAAAAATACAGAATAAAAATTGGTGTCGCGCCGCCACACCACCTTTTATCAAGTATTAGAAATTACTCCGGTCCTATCTTTGCCCAACACGTAGATAATGTCAAAGTAGGCAGTACGACTGGCTTTGTGGTTCCGGAACTATTAAAAAAATCAAAAATAAGTGGCTCGCTAATTAATCACAGCGAGCACAGAATATCGCCAAGCGACATCAAAGATCTTGTGAGACGCCTGCACGAATTAAAGATGATGTCCGTTGTATGCGTCAAAGATGTGCCAGAAGCAACCAAATACGCAAAGCTAAATCCAACGTACATCGCAATAGAGCCTCCAGAACTTATTGGTTCGGGAAGAGCAGTCTCTACTGAAAAGCCTGAATTAATTACAAGGGCGGCTCAAGCAATCAAGGCTGCAAAAAACAAGACCAAGTTACTCTGTGGTGCAGGCATAGTCACAGGCCAAGACGTCAAAAAGGCAATCGATCTTGGCTCAAGCGGTATCCTTGTTGCAAGCGGCATAGTCAAGGCAAAGAACTGGAACAAAATAGTTGAAGAGTTTTCGAGGGCAATGCTTAAAACACCTTCAAATCGATAGAAAAATCCTGTGATAGAAAAATGAAGATGGTTTACTTTTTTGACGAAGGAGATGGCAAGAACAAGAAACTACTTGGTGGCAAAGGTGCAGGTCTTTGCGAGATGACGCGAATAAAGCTTCCAGTACCACCAGGATTTACAATTACCACTGATGTCTGCAAGTTATATTATCAAAATGGAAAGACAGTGCCAAAATCACTTTGGGCCGAAGTCAAAAAAAATATTGCCAAGCTTGAAAGAAGGACTGGCAAAAAATGGAATTCAACTGACAACCCATTGCTAGTATCTGTCCGCTCTGGTGCCGCAATCTCGATGCCAGGCATGATGGATACGATTCTGAATCTAGGACTAAATGACAACACAGTAAATGCGCTTGCAAAAAAGGCAAACAACCCAAGATTTGCCTGGGACTCCTATCGAAGATTTATCCAGTTATTTGGTAAAGTCGTTTTTTGTGTTGATGACAAAAAGTTTGATCATGTTCTAGAGGAGGCAAAGAAAAAACAAGGAGTTCATGCAGATAGCGACCTAAACGAGCAGTCACTTAGGGAGATAGTCTCACAATACAAGCAAATCTGCGAAACCCATACAGGTAGACCGTTTCCTGCACATCCAGACGAGCAACTGCAGCTTGCGATAAAAGCAGTCTTTAACAGCTGGATGGGTGAGCGCGCAGTAGTATACAGAGAGAAAAACCACATTACAAAAGACATCGCGGATGGAACCGCAGTCAACGTAGTTGCCATGGCATTTGGCAACATGGGAAATGACAGTGCCACAGGAGTAGTCTTTACCAGAAATCCTGGTGATGGTACGAATAAGATCTTTGGGGAATATTTGGTAAATGCTCAGGGTGAAGACGTAGTAGCAGGTGTCAGGACACCAAAACCTGTAGACGAAATGCAAAAAGAAATGCCAAAAAGCTACCAACTCTTGCTAAAGACCTGCAAGAAACTTGAAAAACACTACAAAGAACCGCAAGATATTGAATTCACAATAGAACAAGGGAGATTCTACCTTCTTCAAACAAGATCTGCAAAGATGAACGCGGTAGGTATGATAAAGACATCAGTAGACATGGTAAAAGAAAGACTGATCACAAAAGATCGTGCATTATTGCGATTACATGCTGATCAGCTAGAACAACTACTGCACAAAACAATTGATTATGAGCAAGCAAAACAGTACAAAAAAGTAACAAAAGGCATCGCTGCATCACCTGGCGCCGCAAGCGGAATTGCAGTGTTTGATGTAAAGCGTGCAGTAGCAATGGGGGAAAACAATGCCAAAGTGATTTTGATTAGAGAAGAAACAAAGCCAGAGGATGTTCCTGCGTTTTTTGCATCAGTTGGAATTTTGACCAGTCGTGGTGGTAAGACATCACATGCGGCAGTAGTCGCAAGAGGCATGGGCAAGCCCTGCATAGTAGGATGTGCTGACATGAAAATCAATTATGACGCAAAACAAGCATCTGTTGGAAGTACAATCATTCACGAAGGCGACGCAATAACAATTG
>JBBIVI010000131.1:3805-4105 GCA_037439825.1 Candidatus Nitrosotenuis sp.
TAGCGAAGGTGATGTGTATTTAGGCCACGTTCCTACAATCGAGCCGCAGATAACATCCGATTTTAAGACGATTCTTGATTGGGCGAAAAAGGCAAAGAAGATAGGAGTGAGAGCAAACGCTGACACCCCAGAAGGAGCAGAGCTTGCAAGAAGATACGGTGCAGAAGGAATAGGCCTGTGCAGAACAGAAAGAATGTTCAACGCAAAAGACAGACTTGGACTTTTTGTCAGCCTCATCATGGCAAAATCAGTCGAGGAACGCAAAGAATACTTACAAAAGCTGCAAGAGTTACAAAAAAG
>JBBIVI010000132.1:0-4047 GCA_037439825.1 Candidatus Nitrosotenuis sp.
TTCCCAGTCAAAAACGTAAAGATCTGGGTTGGCTTTTACAGCGGCAAAGCGTCTGGATCTGCTGGAGAAACCCCACTGGAAACAGTCACAGCAAGCTCACTACTTGATGTCATACCAAGTAAAGGAAAATCACCATTTATCATAAAATCAAAGACGCCAAACCCAGAAATCTCTGAGGTCACAATCAACGTACTTGGATTCAACTCGGCATCAGCAAAACAGCAAGTACTGGAGATAAATCCAAAAACTCTGATAATTGGAGAAACGGTAATTCTTCCAGCCACACTTACAAATGATGGCCAAACTGAAACTGCAAACGTCAAAGTACACCTAATTGCATTGGACGCATTTATGCCCCCAAGAATAGTCGGCATCAAAACAATTGAAGTAGACGAGCTTGGAGCAAAGAGGAGCACCGACGTAGAGTTTGATGCAAAAATAGATTATCGTGCGTCTTCCTTCAAAGTAATTGCAGAATCAGACGAGTACCAATCAAAGCTGACTGATGTCAAGAATGTTTCTCTGGATACACTTACGCGCCTTATTTCAATAAACAATGTACAAGTGGTGGACCTAATAGGAGACCGCGTCTCACAAATCAGGGTGGGTGAGACAGTCAACATAACAAGTGATCTTACAATACAGTACTCGGCTCTTACAAAACCAAATCAACCATTTGTATACTATGCACAAGTCAAACAGTTTGGTGAAAAAGCGCCTGTAGAATTCATTGGGTTTATGGAAGGCCAGTTCAACTCTGCAGAACCACAAACAGCAACTGTGGAGTGGACTCCGGAACACGAAGGAGGATTCTTCATCGAGGCATATGTGTGGGATCCCGACGCGGTCCCACTTGCGGCACCAAGCAAGACAGTCTCAATAGTCTTGGTTACATCATAAATTTATTCTCATAAATCCATCTTGTACTATGACACAATTCAAAGTGGTTGCAACCGGCGGCACATTTGACGTAATACATAAAGGACACTTGGCATTACTTGAAAAATCATTTTCTATATCAGACAAGGTGATAATCGGCCTGACAAGTGATGATCTTGCCAAAAAAAAAGGCAAAAAGCTGTGGAACAAATATTCGAAAAGATTTGACGCATTAGAGCAGACAATCAAAAAGAGATTCCCTGGAAAATTCTACGTCATAAGTAAACTCGAAAATGATTTTGGACCTGCAGTAATCGAAGGCGACGTCCAGGCACTTGTAGTAAGTGAGGAGACTTTGTCTCAGGGCGACGTACTCAACAAACTAAGACAGCAAAAAAAACTCCCTGCGGTTCTGATAGTAACAGTTCCCATGATTTTGGCCAAAGACGGAAAACGCATCTCTAGCACAAGAATTAGAAACTCTGAGATTGACTCAGAAGGCAACCTACTTTGACAAACTGAATCGTCTTGTTTGATTTATTCAAATAAAACAAAAAATTCCAAGCAACACATACCTTGAATGTCATCAATAACATGCTGAAGAAATTTGCAACAAACGTGACCGGCTTACAGGAAGGACTGCACCCGGAAAATCTTGCATTTTGGTATTCTAAAATAATTACAGACACAAAAGAAATGGCGCCTCCTTGGCTTGTTGACAAAATAAAGGTAAAACAGGATCCAATCTTGCCAATGAAATTCAATCTGGATATCTCAAAAAGAGCAGTCAGGTACTTTATGATGGCAGTTGATAATAATTTGGATAAAATGCCAAGCTCGACTAGGTTGTATTTTCTAAAAGTGCAGGAGTCCCTGTCCAACGAAATGGACAAGTCACTAGTCTAGTTTTTCTCTATTTCGACTAGTTCGCCGATTGTCTTTGTGTCTATTATTTGGTTTGTCTTCTCTAGAACCGATTGAATAAAGTCTGCAAATCGATCAACTTCGGCGCTGTCCTTGAGCAGTATGGAGTGGGCCGATTTGTCTTTGAGCGAGATCACAAGTTCGTTGTCATAGGAGTTGATGATGGAAGAAATGAATGTCTCTTTGCCGTCCTTTATGAAAATAAGACTTGCTAGCTTGGCAGCTTCGTGTCTGTCCTGACACGTAATTTGTACCTTCATTTGTCTTTCAACAAAAACTTGTCTAGCTGGTCTCTTGCTTTCTCTCTCTTTTCTTGGTGTGATCTCAAAAACGTGGTGACCTTTTCAATGAGTATTGCCTTCAATTCACCTGTAAGTAACTTGCCTGATTTGTAGTCATCATAAATTTTTTTGAGTTTGACATCGTCTGGTTCAAAGAAGATTCGTAAGTATTGATACGACACGTCTATGTCAGGATTGCCTCCAAGCTTTCTGTGCTCTTCAACTGTGGGCTGGCCTCCAGAAAAGGCGTACTTGTTGATCTTCTTTTTTACAACCTCTGGTGGGTCTGTGGTGTATATAGTACCGCTTTCTTCCGATGCGGACATTTTGCCACCGGGACCTGACAAAGATGGTATCATGATGTTGTGGATTAGTGCGGGCTTGGGTCTTCCTATTCTTGGCGCAACATCGCGTGTTACCCTAAAGTGCGGATCTTGGTCTACGCCAAGCGGAATCAGAACAGGCCTGTCTTCGATAAAGCATGGCGCAGATTGCAACGAAGTGTAAAAGATCATGCCTACATTTGTCTCACCAGTAAAGCCAAAGACTGCCTTTGTGTTTGAAAAATTGATCTTTTTTGCAACCTGGGCGGCAAGTGGATAAAGTGTCTTGATGTTCTGAGTGTTGATAATTATCTTCGTTTTTTCTGGTTTGAACCCAAGTGCGATAAAATCTAAAGCGTTTTCATACGCAAATAATCTTGTTTCCTCCAAAGTTAGATTCTGCTTTGCAAAAAATTTTTCATCGTCTGTGAGCTGAAAGTACATTGTCGTGTCAAATTTCTCTTGAAGCCATTTTGCAAAAACCCATGGGACAAGATGGCCTATGTGGGTGTGTCCTGAAGGACCTCTGCCCGTATACAGAAAGAACTTTTTTCCCTTCTCGTAATCGTCTAAGATCCTTCCAAGATCACGATGTGAAAAAAAGATTCCTCTTCTTAGCATAAAGTGCACCTCGCCAGTTATCTTATCTATTCGCTTTAAGATGGCAGGAGTAATTTTTTCGGTTCCGAATTGTTTTATGAGTTTTTCATAATCGATCTCCCCTTCCACATGCCACGGTGTAACAACGAAATCGTCAGGGGACATTCATGATTGAGTTAAGTTAAGGTTTAAAAAGTCTTTTCGGATCGTTTTGTTGTTTGTCACAAGTTCTCCACCCAATTGAAAAATCAATAATAAAATTACTCAAATCTTCACCAAACCTTACCGAAGAACAAATTGCAGAAAAAACCAATCTTTCAATTGATCAAATAAGAAGAGGAATAGAATGGCTCAAACTCAAAGGCCTAGCAGTTGTCGTGGAATCTGAAGAATCTTTTGTTAAATTAGGAAAAAATGGACTTGTTGCAAAACAAGAAGGGTTTCCAGAGCGTAAGCTTGTAAATCTTATTGAAAACCACCCAATGTCGTTTTCCGAGCTACAAAAAAAATTATCAGGCGAGATTAACATAGCAATCGCAAACGCAAAGAAAAATGAGTGGATAACAATTCAAAAGGGAGAATCTGAAAACACTGTTTCATTAAAACAAAAGCCGGCACCTACACGCGAAGAAAAAATGTTATCATACATTGCAGAAAACAAAGTGGCTTTAGAGCAAATCAAAGACCAAGCAACACTAGAGTCGCTAAAGAAGAGACCAGACTTTATCATAATCGACACCATAAAATCAAGGATGGTCTCACTTTCGGAGCAAGCAAAAGCAATAGACACAGAAAAAGAAGACACCGGCGCAATCGATGTAGAAGCTGACGTACCACGAGTGTATGCAGCAAGAACACACCCACTAAAAGACACAATCAACGAGATAAGGGAAGTCTTTGTCAGCCTTGGTTTTACAGAGATTATGGGAAACTTGACACAGCCAAGTTTTTGGAACTTTGATGCATTATTTACACCGCAGGATCACCCAGCACGTGAAATGCAAGACACGTTTTACATCAAAGGCAAAGAAGCCTCCAAG
>JBBIVI010000133.1:0-4024 GCA_037439825.1 Candidatus Nitrosotenuis sp.
AGTTGAAGTTTGAGGATCCATATTATAGCATTCCTATCTTTGTGGCTAGGTCTCTGGCTTTTTCAACGGATTCGAATTTGACAAAAGCCTTTTTGCCAGAGATTGTTTTTGCCGTGTTTATGTCTGTGACGTCTTCTTCATAGAGTGTTTTGATTGCCTCTTTGATTTGTGACTTGTTAGCGTTAGAATCAACGATAAAGCAGATCCTACTGTCTTTTTCGATTAATGCAAATGTTTTTTCTGTGATGTATGGTCGCAGAATTATCTTTGTTGCCTGAGTTGTGTTCATTGTAATGCCTCCATTAGATTCAGATGTGGTGATTTGATGTTTGCAAGCTCGTTTAATGCGGCCTTTGTGTACACAGTTAGCCTAATTGGTTGAGAGCCTGGAGCTAAGTCTAAAACCGATAGGTCGCTTGCAGCCTTCACATCGACACCCACAAGTGAGCCACATGCTTTGGCAAGCGATTTTGGATCTTTTGCAACAACTAGGATGCTTTTTCCAGTTTTTGTCTTTCTCCCCCTAATAACTGATCTTCCAGAACGTGCTTTGCGGGTTTCAAGTCGCTGGATATCTTTAGTGAGATTTAATGCGTCAAAGACTTTGGTGATCTCTTTTGCTTTTGAGATTTTTTCCAAATCATCAGAAACAACTAGAGGGAATGATTCAATTTTTTCTACGATGTGGCCCCTTGATGCAACCAGATCTTTTGACGCAGTTGCTGCTATAGCAGAGCAAAGCGCAAATCTTCTTTCTTTCTTGTTTAGTTTCTTGTAGATAACTTTTTCTGACAATGGAGGATGAGCTTGGCGTCCGCCCCTTACCATTGCGACACCTGCAGCCTGGCCACGTCTTGGGCCACCGCCACGAATTCTTGCAACTCTTGCTTGGCCATGTCCTGTCGGAGGATCATTTGACATTGCGACTACATCCATTCCTGCAGTAAGATGTCTGCCTTGTCTTTGATAATGATGAGAGTCCAAATTGACATAGGCCTTGTGAATAAGGTCTTCTCTGAATGGTGTTTGAAAGACTTTGGGTAATTCGATTTCTTCTTGTTTTGTTCCAGTTAGTGAAAATATTTGTGTTTTCATACAACAATCTCCAAGATATTTGGTTTGAGAATCTTTGACGGAATGTTTCTTACTTGTGTTCTGAATTTAACAAGACGTCGGTAAGTTCCTGGAACAGATCCTTTCAAAACAACATAATCTCCGTTTACAAAGCCATAATGCTTGTAACCACCTGACGGATTGATTTTGTATTCATTTTTCTCAGTATTACTCATTATCATAATTCGTTTGTTGTATTCAATTCTTTGATGGAATCCTCGCTGTCCTGCACGTGGAACTGTATACATGATGCTCGATGGCGAGATTGGCCCTAATGTACCAAGTGCTCTGACGCTTTTTCTTGATTTATGCTGTTTCTTTTTTACACCCCATCTTGTGATTGGACCTTCCCATCCCTTACCTTTTGTAATGGATGCAACGTCTACGTTTGCACCAAGCTCAAAGACATCTTCAACTTTGACTTGTTTGCCAAAAAGGCCTTTTAGAAAGTCAAATTGTTTTTTAATGTCACCACCTTGCACTGCGACTTCAAAAACATATGGTTTCTTTTGTGCAAGTCCTGCATTGTTTGGAAAAACTGCAACTATGGCAAATAGTTCATCTATTGCATTGAGAAGTTTTTCAGCTCTTTCCAGGCTTCCTTCTTTTGGTTTTACAGTGACCAGACGTGAAACCTCTTTTGGCATGTCTGAGCTATAAACATCAAAAAATGCGTGTGAGCCATAATTGTCATTTTTATAACCTCGAATTCCAATAATCGAGACTGGCGGGGTAGCTACCACAGTACCAAGACTTACTAGTTGTTTTCCATGGTTTGGTGTTTTTTCTCTGTCGTCAATACTTACAATTTGAATGCAGCCTACTTTGAATCCCGCATAACCTGACAGCTTTGGCTGCTCAGATGAGATTGCAGGCCAAGTCCTAATTCTTGCCTCCATGCTTTTAGCACGTCCTCTAGGAAGGTATGCAAGACTACCACGACGTGGTTGGCTGTGTTTTCTATGACCCATAGATAATCGAAAACATTTGTTAACCCCATTATATACCTAGAGATAACGAAAGTTACGGTTTTACTAGTTCTGTGTACGAGATAAAAATCGAGACACCACCGATAATTACTCCAATAACACCGACGATGATTGCAAGTAAAAGGAACTTTTTTTGTTTTGTCATGACTTAGAGCGAACTTGGTTTAATTTGAGTGTACAAAGTTGAGAATCGAAAGTATACCAAGCATTGCTTCTTCAAGGCGCACGGTTTCTGTTGCCTGATCTGGAAAGAAATTAAACGATTTTGCGCCTTTGATGTTTATCTTTGTACCAAGGATTTCGTAAAGTCCTCGATCTGGGGCACCAAAAACAATGAGTATTGGTACATCAGAATTGGTGTATTGACTAATCTGATCCAGCGTGGCAGGTTTGCCTTTTCTTGAGGTCATTATTATTGAGCCATTCCATTCTTCTAGCAATTTGATGATGTTTGATCTTTCCCTGACTTTGTAACCCCAGTATTGTTTTATCTGATCATCAGATGTTTCTTTGATGGTTATGTTTGGTGTTACGGTTTTAATTTGTACCGTGATACGTTTTTTTTCATGTTCTTTTCCAAAGTACGGAATCAAATGTCGGATGCCGATATCAACAAATTTTTTTCCCTTGTAGTGAACTATGACGCCCTCTCGGATGTCGCCTTCTTTGAGATCTTTTGGGTTTGATGACAATGAGTGATGCGGAATTTGTAGAGGATGCAGTATTCCAGCATACTTGAGCTCATCCATTTTGGGAAACAAAATTTTTCGTAGATATTGTGGCGTTTCAAGATAACGCAGAATTGTAGATAAAAGGAACCTATCAGACTGTGTGCCGCCACGTTCTTCGTAAATGTAAATAGTTCGCACGCCAAATATCGCACAAGTTCTTGCAATAAGTGAGATTTTGCGAGACTTGTCTAGTTTGGTTGCCTCATCCTTAAGACAAGAATCCGGAATTGCTACTGAGATGTTCAAAATGGAAGACTTAGGTATTTGGTATTGGGAATTTTTGTTTACCTATTTTTGCATAGTTTGCGATTTGATCTTGATTTATTTTTTCAAATTGTTTTGTAGATGTTTTAATGTGTGACATCTTGATGTGGTCAGTTCCTTCTTTTTGTTCACTTGCCAAATAAATGCAAGCTGTTGCAAGTGCTGATGCATCCTCAAGAGACATGTCGTGTTTGTAATTTTTTTCCAAGAATTCATTTGCTTGATCAGATCCTGCCCCGATTGCGACTGCATCATATGCTATGTAGGTTCCACTAGGGTCAGTCAGAAATAGCGAGTTTTGCGAGTCCACGCCGCCAATAATTAATGCAACCCCAAATGGTCTTGCGCCACCAAACTGCGTATATTGTTGGCATTGATCGGCCAAGTGTTTTGCGACTGCCTCCACATCAACTGGTTCATCATAAACTATTCTATTACTCTGTGCAAAGAATCTCGCTGCATCTGCTTGGCTTCTTGCATCAGGTATGTAACCCGCTGCTGCAAATCCAATATGTTCATCAATTTGAAAGATTTTGTGTGCTGATTCTGAAATTTGTAATTTACGTGGTTTTTCCTCTACAGCGATTACCACACCATCTTTACTTTTAATGCCAACTGCTATTGCACCACGTCTGACTGTTTCAATCGCATATTCGACTTGGTATAGTCTGCCATCTGGTGAAAATATAGTAATGGCTCTATCATAACCTTGTTGAGAAGGAAGCAATTCTGTTTTTGATGTTTTGAAAGTTTAATTTAAGTCTAGTCATGTGTTGCTTGTGCGATTTGAGATTCCGTTTTACGGCCACAAAAATGTAAGAGCACATCATCCACGAACGATCGAGATCACAACTGAGTCAGATCTCACGTTACAGGGTGATTGCATAATCGGAGTAAGGGCAGAATGTGGTTGCAAAGACATCCCGG
>JBBIVI010000134.1:0-4016 GCA_037439825.1 Candidatus Nitrosotenuis sp.
ACGGACAAAATCGACTACAGATATTGTAGATTATAACGATTTGAGCGATTTTGTAAAAAGCATAGATGTTTTGAAGTGGGATTCTAATTCATCTTCTTGTTTATCTGGTGTTAGCTGCTTGCTCCCACGCCTTTGATAGTCATGAACTCGCACGCACATATGTCAGATACATTTCCGTGTAAATATAAAACTTGAAACTCATAGTCTAGGAAGGCTGATTATGAATGTGGTGGGGTTGTTCTTAATAGAAATTGTTCCTCCATGTTGCTCAACTATGTTTTTGCATGTTGATAAGCCAAGTCCTGTGCCTGTCTGTTTTGTAGTATACAAGGGCTCGAATATTTTTTGCAGTGATTCTTCCAATATTCCAGGACCAGAATCAGAGATTTCTATGTCTATGAATTTTGCATGGCCAGTAATTCTGATTGTGACTTGTCCGTAGCCATCCATTGCTTGGACTGCATTAAGTATAATGTTTGCAAATACAGTTCTCAGTTTTTGCTCATCACAATTAATTTTTTCATCGTTTTGAGGTAGAATAATTGTGATCCCAGGTGGAATCTCAAGGTCTTCAATTGATTTTTTGATTACATCATTAATTGATACAACATCTTTTTTCAGTGGAGTAGTTCTAATAAAATTCAAGACATCATCTATTTGGTGTGACATGCGTTGAATCGATGTTTCCATTTTTAGAAAATACTCTTTTGTTTTTTCATCGGCTAAAGTGTTTTGCAGTTTCATAATCTGACAGACATTCTTGATAACAGATAATGGATTTCTTAGATCGTGTGCAATTCTTGCTGCAAGCTCACCTATTGTTGCAAGTTTTTCTGATTTTAGTTTTTCTTGTGCCATGGCAAGCTGCCGTTCTGTTTCAAGAGACGATTTGAATGCATTAATCATAGATTCAAATTTTCTAGATAAATCTCCTATTTCGTCGTCTCGATTTGTTTGAAGACGTACATCATAATCGCCTTTTGTTATTTTTTCTGTTGCGTTTTTTAATGCATAGATTGGCTGTGATATGTTTCTTGCAATCACATAGCTGAGTCCGATTGACAACGCCAACAATGCAGATATGCCAAAATACAGTAACGATTCTGCGTCTAAAAGAATAGTTTTGATGTTTTTGATAGAGTTATCGAGTTTTGTTGTAGATACTTCGAATAGTGTGTCATATTCCATCCCTTTGCTTTGTGCGTATTTTTCAAGTGCGTTTTTGTAGAGTTGTTTATTTTCCCAGTATTCTTGACTTTCTAAAATCAAGATTGCCTCCTGTGGCTTACCTTCTCTTACAAGTGTAATCGATTTGTGTTCCAACTCTACAAGCCTTCGATTCGCTGCATCAATACTTTCAAAAAAGGCTCTTTCTTCCTGCGCACCAGCAGAGATGGCCTCCTTTATTGTTTGATCCAGCTCTGGTTCAGACTCCAAGTAGATCTCTGACCATTTTTCATCGGTAGTGAAAGCATAGTTTCTTGCAGCTTGTGTCAACACTTCATCAAGATATTTCATGTTGGTTGCCAAGTTATTGAGTCTGGATGCGGTTTTCAGCTCTTCTGTGCTGGAGCTCAGATCGTTTTCTACTTGTGAGAGAGTATTATCCACCTTTAAAAATCCGATTATGCCGTTTGGTGTAGTAATTGCGATAATTATTAGAAATCCAAAAAGCAGTTTGTTGCGGATCTTCATACAGGCTTCAATGTTTGAGTTGTTTTAAAAGACGGGATAAACAAAAATGAACAATATTACTTGAAGACAGATTTGTTTTTCTTATTTTCACATATTTTCTTGTCCGAGTGTTTTTGGTAAACATACACCTGCCTATATCCACATTTTGCATAGCATAAAAAGATGAGAAACGTTCTGACAAGGTCACTGAATACAAAGTTGATCTGCCTGTTTCTTGTTGTTGCCATGATTCCAATGGTGACGATATCAATAGTCAGCTTCAACAATTCTCAGGAGGCACTTCAAAAGCGTGCATTCGATCAGCTAAGAACACTTGCAAACGACAGAGCCAAAGCACTCGAACAATTACACGATTTTAGGATTCAACAACTACAGGAAATAGCAAACTTGCAGGATGTTGTGGAAACCGCAAAATCAGGCGAGGCAAGCTCATCTTTAGACACCATATTTAGCAATGCAAGAGAGGCCACAGGTGGAGAAAGCGGTTATCATAACTTTAAGATAGCATCCACGGACGGCACTGTAATATACGCACAAGACAAGTCATTGATTGGAAACGATATTTCCTCTGACAAACTCTTTCAGATAGGTCTTCAAAAGCCTCATAGAGAGTATACTATGCATGAGGGAAAACGAGTGGCTGCAGCATCAGTCCAGATTGTAGATACGGAAACCGGACGACAACTAGGCGTATTGATTGCACAAACAGGGGTTCCTGCGCTTGATGCAATATTACTTGATAGAGAAGGCCTCGGTGAAACTGGTGAGACATATCTTGTGGGCTCTGAAAGGGTCATGATTAGTCCTTCTAGATTTAATGAGGGGTACGAATTTACCCAAAAAGCAGACACACTTCCGGTTCGAGAATGTTTTGAAAATGGCAAAGATATTTCCGCGTCAATATATCCAGACTACCGAGGCGTACCAATTTTTGGTGCGTCAAAATGTCAAGCAGAGCTTGGATATGTCATGATTGCTGAGTTTGACGTTGCAGAAATCATTGCGCCAGTAGTTGCGTTACAAAACATGTACGTAATCACAGGTAGCATCATTGCTGCATCCGTTGGTACGTTTGCCTACATTATTTCAAAATCTATTTCACGCCCAATTAGATCTGCTGCAGAAGTTGCCAAAAAGATCAGTGAAGGCAACCTTGCAATCCAGATTCAAGAATCCAGATCAAAGGACGAAGTAGGCATTCTTGTCAACTCGCAAAAACAAATGGTAGACAATCTTAGAAATGTCTTGGGTGATGTGCAAACTGCATCACAATCCGTTGCATCTAGTGCGCAGCAGATCTCTGCATCAGGTACTGAATTAAACAGTGCCATACAGCAGATATCAACTACTGTGGATCAGGTGTCAAGAGGATCACAATCACAGGCACAACGCATCGAAAAATCAAAACATGTCGTAGAAGAACTCGCAAAATCCATGAGCGATCTATCAACGAATGCAAAGGATTCGGTAGAGATATCGAACCAAGTAGGACTATTGTCTGAAAAAGGTGCAGAATCCGCAAAGGAAGCAGGTGAGCGCATGAACAAGATAATTCAAGTCACTAACGAATCAGCCCAAAAAGTAAGAGTGTTAGCAGACAAGACAAATGAGATCACCGCAGTCTTGCAAGTAATCAGACAGATCGCAGATCAGACCAATCTTTTAGCACTCAATGCGGCAATCGAAGCTGCGCGTGCAGGCGAAGCAGGTCGCGGATTTGCAGTAGTCGCAGATGAGGTAAGACGACTTGCAGAAAGCTCGGCTCAATCCTCAGACGAAATAGATGAAAAGCTCAAACAGATCCAAGAACACGCCAAAGAAGTAGTTGGCGAGATCGAAACCAGCGCAAACGAGGTAAACCAAGGAAAGTTAGTAATTGACTCGTCATTGAAGGCATTATATGAGATCGCAACAAACATCAAAAATGTATCTGCTACAGTCAAGATGCTTTCCGACGCTGCACATGAACAACTTACCAAGGTAAAGAGCGTCTCTGCTGATACCATCGAGATTGCATCAATCTCAGAAGAAAACGCTTCAGCAACAGAAGAGGCATCAGCTGCAGTAGAAGAACAAACGGCACAGACTCATGAGATATCCAATGCTGCGACTCAGATGGCAGACCTTGCATCACAACTCCAAACTGCAATATCCAAATTCAAGTTGGAGCTAGACACAGTACAAACGGAAAAGGTGCAAAAAGAGACAAACGCCATGCTTGCAAAAATAAAGCTGAGAAAAAACTAACCCTTTTTTCTTTTTATTTTTGTACGATTTTTTGACAATTTAGTAATTAGCTAAATAATACAACGTGATAAAAT
>JBBIVI010000135.1:0-3945 GCA_037439825.1 Candidatus Nitrosotenuis sp.
GCGTTGTGCTATGTGCAATAAGTTCGATTTCGGTTATGCCTATTTTGGTTTCTTCAAGTAGTTTTGATAATGCTGATACAATACCTTCCGATACTCCTTTTTGTGCATTGTGTGTGGTCGGGACGGTAGCTTTGCCTATTATCTGTCCAGTTTTGATATCTACCGCAACTGCTTTTGTGAATGTACCGCCAACATCGATTCCTACTCTAATGCGTCTCAAACTCATCTACTTCCTTTCGTGATCTTCTCATCGAAGCTATTTTTTGCTCTTTTCTAGGCCTCAGAATTAATACGTAAGAGGCTGCACCGAGATAGATCCCAAGCAAAATTATCTGTCCTATGACAGTCTCCAATGTGGGATAAATTCCAGTCATTTTTGCCATGTTTATGTCCAATCTTGGTATGGTGCCAAGCATGCTTGTGTATGGAATTATGTCTAGGGTTTGTAATTCTCTTATGGCATTTCCCAAGAATGCGATGGAAAGATAGGCTCCGACTCCCATCGTGAGTGCAAACAACATCTTGAGTGGTAGTCTCTTTCCGAGTTTTCGCGTTACGTAGTATATTGCCAAAAGCGTTCCAAGTCCCACAACAAACCCAAGTCCAACATAAAGCTCCATGTATTTTGCGAATCCAAACATTGCTTCATAGAACAACACTGTCTCAAAACCCTCTCTGTATACGGTAAAGAATGATAACATCACGAAAACCATGACTCCTCCGGTAGTTGATGCTTGCCAAACTTTGGCTTTAACAAATTCCATCCATTTTTTGTGTTCTATTTTGTTTAAGATCCAAAAACTCACGTAAAACAAGACCGCTGTCGCAGAAAGCGCAGCTATTGCTTCAATAAGTTCTCTGTTAGCACCAGATATTTTGATTAGATAAGATGCAACATACCACGTCACTGCGGTAGCACCAATTGCAATTATGACTCCATAATAAACATACGGCTTGTACTTTGTGTTTCTTGATGCTTCAAGATAGGTCAGAATTGCACCAAGAATTAGCACCGATTCAAGACCTTCTCTGAAGATAACTGCAAAAGACGAGGTAAATGCTATGGTTGGAGCAAGATGGCCTGTTCCTGTAACTAGGCGCTCTGATTCATCTAAGCTGCGCCTTACTTTGATTGTGGCCTCTTCAATTTTTTCGTAATCTGCCTTTTGATTAATGAGGTTTCTAAGCTCAGCAAATTGTAGTTCGACTTCAAGTGTAAAATCTGGGTCAATTGCTCGCAATGGAATTTCGACATGCTCATAGCTATCCAAGTATGCAGTTCTGGCAGAGGTGAATGCAGCTTGGTAATTTCCCTCCTTGTATTGGCTGAGCATTGTTTGAAGTGTTGCGCGAATGAAATCAATTTCACTTCTTACGCCAGATTTTTGGTCTTCTGTGGCAGAACCAATTGGTTTTAGTTCTTTTTCTGTCAAGCTTGCCATTGTCATTGATGAAGGGGTGCGTTGAATGTTAGATACCATCTGTTCTGCGGCATCGAGATCTTTTAGAATTGGATCGTTGATGAATGCTTCAATTTCCTCAACTGATTTTTTCTCTTTAACCATTGCTCTTAGCTCTTCTCTCATGTTTATTTCCATTGTATGCAAAAGTTCTGCATCAACTATCTCGATATCTGCTTCTAAATATTCAAAATTATCAAGGTAGGCTGCAATTACAAGCTCTTCAGCTCTTTCATAATTGCCATTTTCTAATTCTGTTGTTGTCTGTGCGTATAACTGTCGTATTACATCATACAAGTCACTTTGGTTTGTAATGATCGAGTCTGTTCCAGTGAGGTCACGTTGAATCGTGGTAATCAATTTCCCAACTGATACGAAATCATTTCTATCATTTAGTTGGGATTTCAAATCTGAAAAAAATGACTGAAGCTCACTTCTCTGTCTTTGATCAAATGAAGAGTCAACATTGAAAAGCTCAATAGATCTGTCCACCAATGCAGTCGCAACAACATAATGTTCATGATCATTTTCAGATATTGCAATTTGGTAATTCTCATCAGCCAAAGTAAGCAGATTTGCAATCACAAACGGTATCTGTTGTGAGTTCGTAAAAGCATCAAGATATTGTTCAGCAACAGCTATGTCGGATAAGGCTACATTTACCTGATCAACGCTTTGAATTTTTGACTGAATGTCTATCAGTATGAGATGGAGATCATCGGCAGATTCTATTTCTGATTGTCTTAAAACGTGGATTTGTTGACCATAGTAGTCGTTAACGAATTTTGAATATTTCTCTGCATCTTCAACATTCCCCTGCTCCAAGCTTGATTTGATCAATCCGATTCCGATTTTCAACATCTCTCCGGTTGTGTGCACAACGATTTGGTTTTCTGACTGTGCATAAACAGCTAAAAATGACACAGCGAGCACTGCGAAAAGCAACCCCTGCCAGAACCTCATTGTTCGTTAGGGAAAGCTAACTTTATTTAAAGCAGGGATATATTCTAAAGTTATAGAATGTCGGTTCTAATTAGATTGTAAGTTGAGTGTGGGAGTTATACCACCAACTACGATTTCTGCTTTTTTAATCCTACTTTTGTAAAACTTGATCTTTTTACCTGCGTCAGAGATGACAAATTTGTCAACATATACTAAAGTAAGGTTTTCCAGATTTGAGAGAATCTTGTATACTGTTGATATTGACATTTTGAGTTCATCGGCAATCGCTTGCGCATCCTTTGCTTTGGATGTGACCGAAAACAACACGGCCCTAGAATATACATTTGCAAGTGTTTCTATGATTTGCTGTGTTACATCATATTGTCTTAGTTGGAATATTTTGTTTTTTTCCATAATTTCTCAAAATCAAACTAGTTTGGTGCCAGAATTAAAACTGGCTCTGGTTTCTTAATTGAAATGTCTGCTTTACTGATTCTGCTTCTATACACTTTGAATTTACGTCCTTTGTCAGAAATCATCCATCTTTCTACATGAACTAGTGTCAAATTTTCAAGATCTGATAATTTTTTGTAAACCGAGCTTAGTGGATTCTTGTATTTGTCGGCAATTTCTGCTGCATTTCGACCCTGTTTTATGAGTGAGAATAAAATCGTCCTAGATTCAGCATCAGCAAGTGCCTCAATCACTTTCTGTGTTACATCATATTTTTTTAACTGTGGGAGGGTAAATTTGCGGCTCAATTAGATGTTTTGTTAGTTTTGGCATTTAAATAAAATGTTATCGTTCTAATTTTATAGAATGAGAATCTAAAATCAGAATTTCAGTAAAAAGTTATTGTAATTTAGACTGCATTATCTTGTCAGGCTGGAATTTTTGCCACAAAGCGCCCAGAATTAATGCTAGTGAAACCCAGAACATCGACGTTGCAATTACTGATGCTGCTCTGAAACCATTTACAAGTTCTTCTGGAGCTGTAATTGGGTCTGGATTAGATGGCATCGCCGTGAATACCGCTGCAATAAATATTACATAGCCTACAAATGCTAGGAGTTTTTTGTTCAATCTCTTGTAAATTTGATAAAATCCTAGTGCACCAAACCCAGAAATGGCAATAAGTGCTACGAATAATGTCTGTCTGAAAATGATTGTCTCTGGGTCTCCAACAGTAGGTGGGTTTGCCGGATATTTTAGAAATGGGATTATGTAAAGTGTTGCCCACATTATTGCAGAAAGCACGAGTGATTTTTTGACTGAATTGGTTCCAGGCAATGTGTTTTTGGAATATACAAACACTATACCAAATAATGCGCCAATTGATGTGCCTAATATTGCACCTGCAAGTATCTGTCCGCCTTTTTGCCATGCACGATATGAGTAGTATTCTGCCCAAAATTGTGGTGTGTCATCGGCCTCGCCTGCTGCAAACATGTTTTGATTTTCTATTCCAATTGCTTTATCCAGATATGGTTCGACAATTACCAAATTTGCAAGACCATAAACTACCCCGGCCATGCAGCCAGAT
>JBBIVI010000136.1:0-3879 GCA_037439825.1 Candidatus Nitrosotenuis sp.
GAGTGCCACCACATGCCTAATTATCAAAGTCCTCGATTCTCACTATTCTTACGGATTTTACCGGCACGACTCCTCCTTGGTAGATCCTAAAACCGAATTGCTGTTCTGCCGTACCTCGTTCGTACTCTTTTATGGTAACTGGAAAATTCTTTTGAATGACGGAATTTGCTACGTTTTCTATTTTCTGAATTTCTTCATCGGTAAGGCTGGAGTGGTGCGTGATGTCCAGTCTACCATAATCCTGTTCTTTGAATGCAGAGTGTTGCCACACCCAAGAGCCAAGTACACTTCTTGCAGACGAATTTACCACATGGGTGCTGGTGTGGTGTTTTGTGATTCGCTGTCGCCTCGTTGCGTCTATCTCACAGCTTACGATTGTGCCTTCTTTTGGGGGAACACCTTTGACTTCATGTAGGACAATATTTCCGTGCTTTGTTACGTCGATTACATCTATGTCGTTTATTTTGCCGTGATCTGGCTCTTGGCCGCCGCCCCTTGCATAAAATGAGGTTCTATCAAGAATCACGTACTTGTTTTTGAGAACCTTGATTACTTTGGCATCAAACCTGACTGGATCATCTTTGTAAAAGAGCAAGTCTGTATCTGCAATTCCTACCAAGTCAAATTGCTCTCCTGCTTTTTTCTTTTCAGATTGGTGAAGATCTGATAATTTGCTGTAAAAACTATCTGGAATCTCTGATATTACATCGTACTCTTTTAGGTAATCTGGCGTCACGCCGTCTGATTCGTAGAGGCGGATCATATCGTCCACGTTAAGGGTTTTTTTCTGACTTTTGAGACTCTGTGCTATTTTTTCCATCCTGGACTTAGAGTCGTGGTATCTGCCCACCTCGATTCTAATTATGGTCTTGACTTCAGATCGGTATTGTTCAAGCTCAGGGTATGTCTTCTTTAGATAGTCGATATGGGCATCAATTAATTCGTCAAGATCCACTTTTAGGCCTAGCCTGTCCATTGTGGACATTATTCTTCGTAAAATGATTCTGAGGTTGTAGCCCCCTCCAACATTACTTGGAAGGGCGCCATCGGCGATGGCAAAGATCAATGTTCGCAGATGATCCGCAATCATATAAAGTCCTTCAAGCGGCATGATGATCTTGTTTATCTTTTCATCAGAAAGTCCAGACGCACTAATTGCTGCCTTGCGTACTTGCGACAAATCGGGGTATTTTTCGAGGTTCTTTGCTATTTCTGTAAAGTATTTTGTGAGAAGCTTCGAGTCTGCGTCTATTCCTGCCTTTGAAAACAGCTTTTGAGTTATTGGACCAAAGCAGCAGTCATATGCAGTGGGTGTGCCCATTGTAATCCAGGCAAACCTCTCAAGGCCTGCACCCATGTCAATTATCTTTTGATCAAGCACTGTGTGTTTGCCAAGCTCGCCTTGGAACTCGGTAAAAACCGCGTTTCCAAGCTCAAGACCTCTGACATAAAACTCAAGTGAGGAGCCAAACGAGCCACCACCTGCCCACACATCTTCCACAAAGACTATCTCGTTTTTGTTTATTCCAAAGGCGTCTGTAAGCAACCTAAAATCAAGATCAACACATTCATCCTTCCAATACCCTTTGCCATTTGGGATGCTGTGTTGGCCAATCATGCAAAAGCTTGAGAAATGTCTTCCAGTCACACCGACGTTTTCAATGTCTTTGAATCGAAGGCATGTCTGCGGAACAACCAGCGGATTTGCAGGAAATTCGAACACGACTTTGGAGCCCATGACTCTCTGAAAGTCGACAATCGATGCTATTGTAAAGTAAAGATCATCTCGCCATCTGCATACGACTGGGTATCTACTGATTGATGCATGGCCGTTTTTTACAAAAAAAGACTCTACTTGCTTCCACGCCTCGGTGTAATCAAAACGCTTGCTTGTTGGTGGATCACCTATGAACGAATAGGTATCAGGAGAATGATCCGGACATGAATTTCTTGCTGAATCCACAGTCCAAAAAAATCTTTTACAGAAGTTACATGATTTTCGCACAAATCCTTGCTCTGCAAACAGCTTTACCTTGTAGTATCTGTCCGGCTCCGATGAAAATTTGGCAAGGATATCTTATTTATTAATCTTAGGGGAATGAGCTTGACCAATATTAAGGAATAGCGTTATGAAAAATTAAATACAATATAGTCTGCCATTTTCTCATGTTCGGCCGCAAAAAAGGCTTACAAGAAGGAAGTTACATCTTCACATCCAAACCGGACGGCGAATACAACAACATCATAGTTGGTGTAATAACTGGAATGGAAGGCTCAAGGATAGGAGTCAGTGGAATAATCATAAATCCTGCCGGTCTCAAAAACAAAGTCTCACAAGGAAAGGCAGGACCACGTTCACTTGAAATCCTCAAAAATCCAACCCCTGAAAACTGCATTTTAGCATTTGTCTACAGGACGGAGCATGAAACATTCAACGAGGAAATGGACATAAATGAAAACAAGATAATTGAGATCTCGCCAAAATTATACTCTGTCTTGGATGGTTGGATTAGAGAATCACTTCCTGAACTTCTCAACAACGTACTGTCACTTCCGGAAGGGCCTGAACGAGACCAAGCAAAACGGTTGCTCAAACAGCGAATGGAAACTCTGTATGATAAAAATCTAAAACAAAACCTGTATTCTGTCTGCCGAAGTCTTAAGATCCTAAACTAGCTGGTATAGTTTTATATTATCCTCAAAAAACAGTCACGATACAATGGAATACGTTTATGCTGCATTAATTTTGCACAAACTCAAAAAAGAGATTAACGAAGCTAACGTTAGTAGTATAATCAAGGCAAGCGGCGCAGATGTAAATGAGGCTCAAGTAAAAGCACTCGTCTCAGCACTTGCCGACGTAAATATCGAGGAGGCAATCAAAGCAGCTCCAGTAGCAGTTGCAGCCGCCCCGGCAGCCGCAGCAGCTCCAGCAGCAGGCGCAGCAGAGCCAAAGAAGGACGAAGCTGCAGCAGCTAAATCAGAAGAGCAAGCAATGGAAGGCCTCTCTTCGTTATTTGGATAAATTATTCCAAATTTCTCATTTTTAGCTTTATTCTTATTTATGATGCCGCACTTTGAATTCTAGTTGCAAGACATTTCGTTTGTTTTTCTGATCTATGCTTTTGATCTCTTTGGTACGATGGCCTTTGCAGTGACTGGCGCATTTAAGGCAATTGAGCATAAATCAGACATTGTAGGAATAATAATACTATCAATAATTACGGGTGTAGCAGGAGGAACAATACGCGACATCATAATTGGTAGGTTTCCGCCAAACTCTATTTCGGATCCTACATACGTTGGGATCTGCGTCGCATCTGGTGTGACGCTATTCTTTTTGTATCCGTACCTTCAAAAACACTGGAATCTGTTTCTAAAGTTTGATGCTATAGGTCTTGGTGTCTTTTCAATAACTGGCGCTACATTTGCGTACCATGTGTTTGGCTTCAACTTCTTGGCAATAGTCTTCGCAGGAATACTAACAGCAGTTGGTGGAGGTATACTCAGGGATGTTTTTGTCAACGAGGTGCCAATTGTTTTTGTAAAAGAGCTGTATGCTACTGCAAGCTTTGTCGGCGTTGTGATATTTTATGGCCTACTGGTAGCCCAAGCCCCGCTTTTTGTAGCGTCGATAGTGGGTATTGTGATTACCACCTCACTACGATTGGTAGCAATGAAGTACAACTGGAATCTGCCTAGGGCACGGGAAAAATAACTTACTGCGGAGTATAGCCTTTTGCCTTTGATACAACAGATTGTGCTTGGGCGTTTGCCTTTTGCAGAACTGCCTCTTTTGTCTCATCTGTGAGGTAGCCTGCCTCAATTGCAACTGAGCGTGAGCCATGTGCTGCCTTTGCAAGAATTTGCTGTATGTTG
>JBBIVI010000137.1:0-3864 GCA_037439825.1 Candidatus Nitrosotenuis sp.
TTGATGAGTGCAGACAATTCTTTTACTACAATAACCTTTTCCAATGTATCACAGTTAATACATGAGGAGTTCTTTTCTTGAATACGTGGAACTGTCTTTCTCACATTTGATCCATTGTGATATTTTACACTCTGAAAGCAAGTTTTTCCAAGCGTATCTTCGGTCTGGCCGATTCTGTCCATGGGTATCCTATTCAGATATCGTCTTGACATTTGTTAATTTATCATGTTCATACCTAATATTGGATATTATGTAATTATCGTACAAACAGCAAAAACTGGTTCAGTTTACGCATGTAAATTCAACTTTTTGTTAAATCTAGTTTATCGTGACTCTATTAAGAAATAAGTCAGTGATTTGCCTTATGGAAGAAATCGAACTTAGGCTACAAGTACCAAAAATGCCTACTGAAGGCCAACTACGAGTAATTGAAGACTGCTTTAAAGAAATGCCTGTTGAAGAGATCCTACTTGGCTTAAAGTTTGCAAAAAACCGCTGGTCCGCAAAGGATGCAGGTGTCCTAAAAGTTGGCCGCAAAAGCATAATCCAAAAAGAGGTGCATTCTGTTACAAACGAGCAAGCACAGTGGAGACTAAAAAACTGGAAGATGATGATTTCAAATTATCGACGACGTGGGTACAGTTACCCTACGATCTCCAGAATCAAGAAGATCCTTGTTGAAAAAAGCAAAAAGAAATCTAGATGACAGATTCTCTTTTCTGTATAATTCCACTAGGGAGTCCTGATGGTGGTTCAGGAATGTTTGCTCTTGCCTGCCCTTCAATTACTGCAGCAGCTTCTTCAAGAATTGCAAGTGTGTCTGAGCTTGGACTGTATGTTGTCATTACAGAATCTGCAGTGTTTATAGATGAGCCGCTTAGTACGTCGCCCAATATCTGCGAAAGATTTTGCATTGAAGATGTAGCTTCAGGCATTATTCCCCTAAGTGAGTTGCTTAGTCCGTTGATTACTGACATACATGGGCTCAAAGTAACCACGATGTCGCCAAGTTCTGATACTGTGTTAAGTCTTAACTGAATTTGCTCTAATGCTAATTTTGCACCTGTAACCATGTTGTGCATTTTTCTTATCTCTAAAAGCTCTGTGGCGTATGCTTTTGCATGAAGGTGATTGTTTGATCTTTGCGCACTGACAATTTTGTTGAAAATATAGTCGTTTTTTTGTTTGATTTTTGCTGCAATGGAATCAAGCTTGACAATTTGGAGTTGAAGATTTTTCTGTGCTACTTCGATTTTGTTCTTAAGTGGTACGTCAGGCCTTACTTTATCAAGTATCTTCTGTGACAGGTTATCTGTCCTGCCAACGTCACTCCATTTGTCACTTAATGATCCCATTCTAATTGTGCTAAAAAAATAGGTTTTAAAGAACATTGTAACCCCGCATCATGTCACTTTGGTAACACGGTTCGACGGTTACACAATCTAGCCAAAAGTAAATGTGTAAATCTCAAAACCCGGCGTGTTTACGTTGATCTGAATTGTGTGCCTCACCGACTCTTTTGTGTTGACAAGGTTGTAAAGCGTAGAGTCGGAGGTGATAACGGTGCCGTCTTTAGTTACATCAGCACCTGCGTCTTGTCTCGAAATCGGTTTCCCATCAAGCAGTATCTCGAGCTCCGAATTACCAGCAGCCACTATGTTGACCTGCTTGGCAAAGTAGGGAAGAACTATTGTACCTTTTTCCGAAATCAAAATCATTCTGTCATCAAGATTTTTCCATGTTCCACCAAGATAGAAGTAATTTTCTTTGAGTGTTTGTGGAATCATATACTTGACTGATTTTTCTGGCTGAAATCCTTCTTTGTTACCGAGCTGATTTCTCCCAAATGCAAAATCATACCCAAAATACAATTCCGGTGTTCTAGATCCGTGTTCGAATTCCTCAATGTCGACTAGCTGTTCTGCCATCGCAATATTTACGCCGAGTTGCGCAGCTCTTTCTTTTAACAATTCTTGGATCACCATCTCTGTTTCATCATAAGCACCTTCGCCGATGTGATCATATCTTATGTAGCCTTCAGAATCTGTAATGTATTTTCTCGGCCAATATCTATTCTCAAATGCATCCCAGATTTTTTTATCGTTATCCAATATCACTGGATACGTAATTCCAAATTTTTCTACTGCTAGTTTTACATTGTCAATGTCTTTTTCAAATTCAAATTCTGGTGAATGAATTCCAATTATGATAAGTCCTTTGTCTGAATATTTGTTGTTCCACGCTGTAATGTATGGCAGTGTTCTCTGGCAATTAATACAGCTGTATGTCCAAATGTCATACAAGACTACTTTGTCTTTGATCACATCGTCTAATTTCTCAGGTTTGATGTTTATGTAGCCTGCAATGCCATCGAGTTTTGGGGCTTTTTTGAGATTGTTTTTGTCGATTCCAGATAACACAGAGTTCATTTGAGGCTCTCCGCTCTTGGTGACTTGTTCATCAAGTGAGCCAAAGTATATGCTCAAAGATGTGATTGTGCCTGCTACTATGACTCCCATGATTACCGCAGTTTTGACTTCAGTTCTCATTTAATCACCCAAGCAAGACGTTGTTTAAGATGGGAAAGCTCGCAATTGTGGCAAGCTGGTTCGTCAATACTAGAACTCCTAGAATTATTATGAATGTGCCCATGATTATCGAATAATATTTGAGGTGCTTAAGAAGGCCTCGCGTAATTCCGGTCATTTTTGAAAAGAACGCACCCATCAAAATAAATGGAATTCCAAGTCCTGCCGAATATGAAAGAAGCAATGTGAATGCTTGACTTGGCGTTGTTGCAGCCAAGGTAAGTATGCTTCCAAGAATGGGGCCTATACACGGGGTCCAGCTTGTTGCAAATGCTAATCCAAACACAAATGACATCGGATAGCTTACCTTTCCCATTTTGGGGAATAATCTTCGTTCCACATTTAGCTTAGCAATTCTTGTTGAGAAAATCATGAACATTCCAAACCCAATAATGATAATTCCACCAATTTGGTTGAAACTTGTAGTCAGGGTGGTGGCACTGGTAGATAGAATGCTGTTTAATATCACACCAAAAATTGAAAATACGACGGAAAATCCAAGAACAAAGAATATTGTGTTTAGTAAAATATTCAATCTGTTTGAAAACAAGTTTACTGCGCCGTTATTATTTTGAAGATCAGTTATGGTTGTACCAGAAATATATGCCAAAAAAGCAGGAATCACAGGTAAAATGCATGGAGCAAGAAACGATCCTAGCCCTGCAAACGCAGCTACTACAATTGTGATCTCTGCCATACAGACTAGGGTTTGATTTTTTTATTAAAGCATTATTCCAAATTAGTATTGTTTTTTATCTAGCTGTTCTTAGATATGTTCAATGAATAAAAGGTTCGTAATTGTAGGAATAATTCTTGGCGTAATAATTGCAATAGCATTTTATGTTGGTTCGCCAATGTTTCTTGGATTGGGCTAGCTCACAGAATATCAAATTTTTTACCAGCTATCTCAAAAATACTCAGGGCATCATCTAGGTGTTTTTTTGAAAGCCAGGCAGTAACTGAAATTCGTATTCTTGCACTATTTTTTGGAACAGTTGGATATCTTATTGGCTGAGCGAAAATCTTGTTTTCATACAGGTATCTGCCAAACTCAAGAGCTTTTTTCTCATCTCCTATGATTAGTGGGATAATGTGTGTATATGACCGGATGTCGTAGCCGATTTTCCTTAGATTGTTCGAAAGCATCTGGACATTATGTTGAAGCTTTTTTCTGCGCTTCTCTCTGTTTTGTCTTAGTCTCTGAAGTGTATATTCTATCAAAAACGAAGGGAGGGCAGATGTGTAAATAAATGATCTTGCCTTGTTTATACACAGA
>JBBIVI010000138.1:0-1810 GCA_037439825.1 Candidatus Nitrosotenuis sp.
TTAGAAGCTTGATGAGCTTTGGAGGGCTGTTTTTGTATTCTTCAAGCTTTTCTGTGTCAAGCTCTTCCAAATAAAACAAGTTTCTTACCGTTTCTGCCTTGTCGAATTCCTCACCATATTCAAGGCCTTCTGGACGTTTTACTTCTTTGATGTATTCGTCCAAGTTTATGTTGCCATAGATCTTTTTGTAGTCTGAAAAATACACAAACCTGGGATGCAGGTGTTCTAAGATAAAATTCTCAAGTGCTGTTTTTTCTGTGGTACCTACAAGCAACTCGTCGTAGGTTTTTTCACGATCTTCATAAAATTTTGACCATTCCGATAGGATCTGCGGCTCGTCTGCTGCAAGCACTTGGAGTGTGTTGTTGAACTCTATCATCTCTCTGAGATAAGTGTCCTTGTCTTGAGGTGGTGGACCTTCAAAGAACTTGGTATCAAACTGGATTCGAATATGGTTTGGTATGGTGGAAATAAAATCAAGAATCTTTTCTGTATAGTTTTCCCAAGAATTAAGCGCTCTGTTTCTCTCGTCACTCAACTTTATGTCGCCAAATTCATATTGGACTTTGGGATTCTTGTTAGTCCTAAAAATCTTCATCGTTGTAACTTCTGGAAGGTGTGGAAATTTTTCTTTAATCAATTTGGTCTCAGATGGGCTAAGTTGAAAATGTCCCTCAACTAAAATGACTTCGGACTTGAGCTCCTCTGTCATCTCATCACACAAGTCGAGCTCAGATACTCGCTCTTCTTTGTTGAGTAGCGTCAGCGCTTGCAAAATCGTAGTCTTGCCGCTCTCGTTCCTTCCAACAAATGCGGCCAAGTCACCTACTTTGATTTCACCTGAATCGTGAATACATCTGTATGCTCTGACTCGGAATTTTCGTAACCTCATCTAGCGCCTATTTGCGCGGCAACGATTTAACTTATTCGACACTATGTTAGGCGCAAACTGTGACAATAGTTATAAAGATACATCACACCAAAGAAAATTCGTTGGCAACTAGTACTACTGTAGGTGTATTCATAATTCCGATAATATTCTCTTTCATATTTGGCGGACTGGTGCTGGGGGTAGCACTTCAGAACCCAGAACGCTCATTTAGCTTTGAGACTGAAACTGTCAAGGCTGGTTCAATACAAATAATTAATCTACAAAATCAATATGCTGTTTCAGACAATGTTGGCGCAGCAATAACAGTAAACGATGAAGCATTCAGCTGTGGAGATTTGTACATTACAATATATGATGTATCTTCGGGGCAAAGAAAGGCAGTAAAACAAGGTGCATTCTTTGATCAGTGCTACGGCGAAACTGGCACCCTCCCACTTGAAGAGAGTTTTTCTGTTAAGATCGATACTTCTGGACAATATTTACTAGAAGCACAGCTTTTTGATGAAAACGGGGACAAGTTCGTGTCAGCAAGCCAACGATTCAGCGTTCAGTAACTCTTGAATGCTATGTTATATATTTACAGCAAAATCAGTAACAAGCACGAGTGAGATAAATGGCAAGACCTAAAGCTGAGTCAAAGGCACCAAAGGAAGAAAAAAAGATAGAAAAGAAAACAGAGAAAAAAGAAGAAAAAGCAGCTGAGAAGAAAAAGAAAGAAGAAATTCCTGAAAAAACACTCGAAGAAGAACTAGAAGAACAGCTCACCGACGAGGAAATTGAGAATTTTCAAATAGAAAAAGTAGATATGGAAAAGCTCACAAATCGTGTCTGCATTTACCTAGCAAATTTCGAGGATGGAATGGTGCAAAGCGAGCTTTGGAAAAAATTCAAGCTTACAAGCAGGGATGGTTCAAGACT
>JBBIVI010000138.1:1831-3823 GCA_037439825.1 Candidatus Nitrosotenuis sp.
AGCTTGAAAGAATGGGAATAATCACGCGTGAAAAGATTCTTGAAAACAAAAGATGGACTTATGTTTTAAAGATCAAAAAGACACCAGTTAGCACAGAGTCAATAGAAAACGCTCCGTGCCTTGTATGCCCAGTCGAACAAAAATGCAGCCTCGACGGCGAAGTTAGTCCAAGAACATGCCAGTGGATTGAGGACTGGACATTGGCAGAGCTGGCAAAACCAAAGAAAAAGAAAGAACAATGAAGTTACTAGATGCAAAACGTGATCATTATAGAAAACTTGCAAAGGAGCAAGGGTATCGAAGCAGAGCCACATACAAGTTACTTGAGCTAAACAATTCTTATCGAATAATTGGTCCTGGGTTTTATGTAGTCGACTTGGGATGCGCACCAGGTGGATGGATGCAGGTCGCAGTCAAGCTGGCAGGAAACAAAGGTAAGGTGGTGGGAGTAGACACGGCATACATGGATGAAATTCCAGGAACTCACTTTATCAAAGGTAGTGTCGAGGATCAGGCAGTCGCAGACGAAATACTGGAATATCTTGGCACAAAAGCAAACGCGGTCATATGTGATGTGTCTCCACATATTACTGGTCACTGGTCAATGGACCACGCAAAACAAATCTCACTGAACTATTCTTGCTCAAAGATAATGGACAAGGTCTTGGCACCAAAAGGTAACGCCGTCTTCAAGGTATTTGATGGTGAATATTCAATGGAGTTTAGAGATTACCTGCAAAAAAAATTCGCCAAAGTACACCTAAGAAAGCCAAACGCAAGCAGAAAGCCAAGTAGTGAGATGTATTTTATCTGCCTTGGATACAGGTCCTAGTGCAAAAACAATTCTTTAATTCTCTGTATCTGGCAATCCGTCCTAAATCCGGTTGGGCTAAGTGATGTCGGACTAGCCACAAAATCATTTTGTTTTAGCCGTTCAATTATTTCTTGCAACGAAAGTGGAGATGTTTTGAGTTCCTGGGCTATTTCATCTAGTGTATAATAACACGGTGGTAATTCTGACTCTGAGAATGATTTCTGCAGCACCTTCTCACATCTTTTGTCAACCGTATATTTTGGAAGTTCGCCAAGCATTGAATTAACAAACTCTTTTTCAAACAAGGCTCCGATCCACAAAGGACCTGCAAGCTGTAAATTAGAGCCACAAAGATCGCATTTTGATGATGGTTGTATTACAGCTGCTCTACTTTTGCAGTTCTTGCAGTGCTGAATAAAACCAATGAGGTTTCGCGTATCTGACTTGTGTAGTATCTTCAAATATGCTCTATAGTAGTGTTGATTTGTCTCAACAAAGATCGGCGTTGCTTTAAGGTCTAATCTTGCAGCAATCGTAATTATCATACCAAGTATCAGTCTAATTGCAATTTCGTTGCTGTATGTTGTCTTGATGGGGGTACCATGATATTTCTTCTTACACGCATCATTGAAGAGGCCGTGCAAGACCTGTAAGTCGGTGGCACTAACAGAAAGAAGACCATTGTGAGCTGTTGCACGCAGACCACATTCGATGTATTTTGCAGGCGAGCCAAAAGGATCAATATCTACTATGGTTCCACGGCTTCCTTTACTTGAGAACTCTCCAAGAAATCTACAGATCTCGTTTTTTGAGATCTTGTAGTTGTTCAAACAGTTAAGCTCCGCAGATCTCTGTGATAACTCCAGAGCATTTGGATTTACATCATTCACAAAAATCTGGATATCTTTGATCTCATTTGCAACGCGGAGTCCTCTGGCGCCAAGTCCTGACATTCCATCTAAGAAGATCTTTGGGCCTTCGACGCCTTTCAAAAATGCAGAATATGCTATTATGGAAAAATCTCGGCTCAGCTTTGCTCTTGGATTAAAGAACGCAATATCTCTTGGTGGCACCTTGTCTTCTATTGCACCCCTTGGCACCAGTATCTTTGTTGTTCCTTCAGTTATCGTGAATATCTGGTTTTGATTGACTTGCAATTGGTATGCTGATCCATGCAC
>JBBIVI010000139.1:0-240 GCA_037439825.1 Candidatus Nitrosotenuis sp.
TAAAATCGACTCGGAAATAGAAGGGATCTTGCAACAGATCCAAGACGAAATGTTTGCAGCGGCAAAAAAGATGCTTGATGAAAAAACAGTAAGAACAGATGAATATTCTGAACTAAAAACGGCTTTGGAAAAAGGCTGTTTTGTTGATGCACCTTGGTGCGGAAACGCTGGTTGTGAGGAGAAGATCAAGGAAGAGACAATGGCAGATATTCGTGTGATCCCGTTTGGAAACCATGCTTC
>JBBIVI010000139.1:250-3790 GCA_037439825.1 Candidatus Nitrosotenuis sp.
TACTGTAAGGAACAAAGCACTGCAAGGGTTATTTTCGGTCGTGCTTACTAGATAATTCTTGATATAGTGATTTGTCCAACTCTATACATTGGAACAAATTCTTCTCCGAATTGAGAATCTAAAAAAATACTTTACAAAAAGTAATTGGTTTGGAAAACAAACCGCACTTGTTAGAGCAGTGGACGGTGTCAGTTTTTCTGTCAAAGCAGGAGAGTGTTTTGTTCTTGCAGGTGAGTCAGGCTCTGGAAAATCAACCATAGCTCGCCTAATACTTAGAACAATTAAGCCAGACGAAGGCAAGATAATTTTTGATGAAACCGAGATAACGGAAAAAAGAGACACACTCAGAAAAATCCGGATGGGTTGCCAGATGGTGTACCAAGATCCATACGACTCCATTAACCCTCAAATGAAAATTAAGGATATTGTTGCAGAACCGCTTGAAATTCACAATATTGGCAATACAAAACAGAGAGGAAAAATGGTCATAGACGTATTGCGCGAAGTAAAATTGGAGCCTGCTGAAGAAATTGCAGAAAGATATCCTCACGTCTTATCTGGAGGACAGCGACAAAGAGTGGTCTTGGCAAGGGCACTCATCTTGAAGCCAAAAATGATTATTGCAGATGAGCCAGTATCTATGTTAGATGTATCTGTTCGTGCCGAGATTCTAGAGTTAATGGAGAGTTTAAGGACAGCACACAACATTTCATTTGTCTACATAACTCATGACTTGGCCACTGCAAGATATTTTGGTAACACAATTGCAATTTTGTATTTGGGCAAGATAGTAGAGTTAGGACCAGTAAATGACGTACTTCTAAAGCCAAAACATCCGTATACCCAGGCGCTCCTTGATGCAGTATCTGAGCCAGATCCACAAAATCTTCACAGAGAAAAAACGATCAGAATCAATGAAGCGCGAAAAATCGACGTATATTCAGGATGCAGATTTAGGGCAAGATGTCCATACGCATTTGACAAATGTGAAACAGAGCCTGAACTGGAACAAGTTGGGAATAGAAAGGTAGCTTGTTTTGCAAAGATAGACTAGCTTGTAATAGAAGGCATTCGTTTGTCTTTATAGGTAACTACGTGGGAGACACCGTTTTTTGGATATACACCATAGATGAGCTTTGCCTTTTGTACTACCGAGTCTTTTAGTGATACCATTATGAACTGACTTCCTTCTGCACGTTGTTCAATTATCTTTGCAAGTTTTTCAGAGTTTGGTGCATCAAGGTGTGCATCCACTTCATCAAACAGATAGAATACGGAAGGCTTGAGTTTTTGTAGTGCTAACACAAACACAATTGCGGCAAGCGTTTTTTCTCCACCTGAAATTGAGGATGATTCTCTTTTTGGCTTGTTTGGAAATTGAATCAAGTATGATATTCCAGAATTGAATATATCATCTTCATTTTGGAGTTCAAGCCAGGCCTCTCCCCCAGTCATCGTGTGGAAGGCCTCCCTGATTTCTTTGTCTACTTTGTCAAACGCCTCAAGGAATGTTTGGCGTTTGTCCTTATCAATCTCTTCGATGAATCTGACTATTGCATTTCTTTCCTCTTCGAGTTCGTTCTTTCTGTCAGACATTGAGCGGTAACCATTTGAGATTTCAATGTAGGTTTCAGGAGCAGTAGCATTCAGTTTTGATACAAGTGAGTTCATCTCAGACTCTAATGCAGAGAGCATTGAATCGACTTCGAATGCTTCTGTGATCTCTTCGTAGCCATATCTTTCAAGAATTTTGAGGATTTTTGTCTCGTTTTCTGTCAGATCACGAATATCACGTGCTAAAGAGTCCGACTGGCGCTCAAGTGCGTTTATCTCTTTTGTGTATGTGCGTTCTTGTTCATTTAGTTGGGTGAGTTTTTCATCAAATTCCTGCAGCTTTGAGATCGAGGTACCAGAAGTCGCAATAAGCTCTTGTTCTTTTTCTCTTAGTTTTATGAGGTTTTGGTTTGCCTCTTCTTTTTCTTTTTCAAGCACGTGAAGGCGCGATTCGATTTCGTGTTTTTCATGGTTTAATGATGATTGTTCTTCATGCAGGCTACGCATCTTTGACTTTTCACCAAGCTCTTGAGCAGAAAGGGTTGCAAGTTGTGCTTCTTTATCACGTAGTTCATTTATGATTGCAGATTGGCCTGCCATCAGCTCGGTTCTCTTTTCATTTAGTCTGCTCAACTCTGCAGCGATTCTGACATGTTCTCCTTCTGCATAATTATCATGCATCAGGGAGATTCTTTGTTCAAGTGAAGCTATGTTTGATTCTTCTTTTGCCATCTCGGTTGTCAGTTTTTCCAAGTGTCGTTCGAGTTGAGATATTCTTGAATCCAGTTGATGTTTTGTTTTTTCAAATGTCATAATTTTTGCCTTCAAATCAGAATAGCTGAGGTCTGCGTTTGCAAGACCTATTTCAGAGACAGAGAGCCTGTTTTTGTAATTCGATATTATAACGTCGGTTTTTTTTATTGCGAATCTTTTCTTTTGTATGTATTTTTTAAGCAGGTTTATTGATTGGAGTAGGCCATCAACTGAGGTACTCATCGAGATTATTTTTGTTAGTTTTGAGATTTTTGAGTTTATGTCTATTATAACCGCACTTGCTTTTGATTCAAAGAATTCACCGTCTAGTGTGACTGTCTTGTATCCCTCCTTTGATAGCCGGAGGGCCGACTGGCGCGTTTTAACTAGAATCACGTTACCAAACAAGAATGTCTTAAGGGCTGCATATTTTTCGTCACATCTAACAAAATCCGAAAGCACGCCCACAACATCAGAGTCAGAAGGAAGCGACAACTTGAATTTTGGGATAGCTTCAAGTGGAATTATTTTTAGCTTTGGCAATTTTTTTGCTCTGGCAACTTCAGCAAGACTCAAAAGAGTTGCAAAATCCCTTACCACAAATGATTTGATCCAATCTGATGCGACTGCAAGGACTGCTCGCTCGTATTCTTTGTCCCAAGATATCATCTCATACGCAAGTCCCTCTATGCCAAGCTCGGAGCTGTGCTCTTTGAGACTTGCGATGGTATAATCCTCATGCATTATTCCTTTGACTACACGAATCTTGGCATCGTATTGTGCCGCAGCCTTTGCTGCTTTTTCTAAAATGAGTGTAAGTTCTTCTATATCGCCTTCTGATTTTGCGCGTTTGTTTTCTTGTTCTGCAATCCTCGCTTTTAGTTCAGTTATTGTGTCCTTGTGATTAGCACGAATGGATTCCAATCTTGATTTAAGTTGTTCAAGCTTGACAGATTCCTCCACAATTTCTGAATTCCTCGTTTTATTGATTGAGATTTTTGATTTTGTGTCATTGACTTCAGATTCTAGTTTTGCCAACGTCACTTTTGCGTTATTTAGTTTTGAGGTAAGACCTTGAATTTTATTGTCGATTTCCTTTCTTTGTGCTATTGCTTGTGATTGTTGTTTGTATACTTGGGAGGTTTCAGAATCAATCGATTTGAGTAGTACCGTGCTTTGATTTTTGTTCTCCTTGATTTTGAATTGATGGATTTTTGTTTTTTATATAAAAAC
>JBBIVI010000140.1:0-3720 GCA_037439825.1 Candidatus Nitrosotenuis sp.
ATGATTCCCAATCATTTTCAGCTTCTAGACGCCTGTTTATCTTGTCAATCTGCTCTGGCGTCAACAGGATATCTTTGTACTCTCCTAATCTCTCAGATGTGGTGGATAACCCGTGCCTCTTGCCTTCGCCGTGTGCAAAGTTGATATTGTGAGCTGCAAGGAAGCTTCGGTAAGCGTTGACGGTGTTTATCCGCTGCGTCTGAGGATATGCCGTGTTGAACCATGCCAGAAAGTTCTGCCAGTATTCAATGGCAATCTCTTTGCGCTTTGTGGCGTCAATAGGTACGCCATAGCTAACTAGCATCTCCGGCATCACCTTTAGCTGGTCAGATATCTCATGAACAATATTCACAACGTACTGTATGCGTGAAGCTTGTAGCCTACCGGACTTCAAGTATACTAACCATTTCTGTATTGATGGCAGCTGATTGAACGGTTCATTTTCTAATTCTTGATATTGCTGCGCTATCTGCTTTTGCAGCGAGATTATTATATTGCCGTTGGCATCGCGCTTGATACTCTTCCATTTTCCTTCCCTTTCCATTTCAGCCAGATACCGAGATATCGTGGTGTGATCCTTGCCAACATCAATGCCTATTTCTCTGGTGGTGTAATTGCCATTTTGGATGCTGATCGTTATAGCTTCTTTGATCTTTTCTCTATCCTTGACTTTTAATCCCTTAACTCGCAAGCGGCTCTTTCTTGTCTGGAGTGCCTGAACCATTAGCCAGACAACCTCTTTTGATCGACTGCAATAACGCCTAGAACTGACAGAAGCACTGACCTAGTAGGGGGATAGATATACCAAATAACAAATAATAAAGTCGGAAAAATTGTCAGTATTGCTTGATTGATCTTGAAGGAAAAGTTTAGCATCTGTATATTTTCAGGGTTTGTTTTGAACGGTGCGACTATGCAACAAGTTATGCAACGTTTTTGGTGCATTAGACGCTTGTTGGAAGCGATATTCTCAAATAATTATTTGTAAAAAAGATGTATTTTTATAAAACGCCAACATCGTGTAACGTCACCAATCCATTATCGCCAATAGCCTCTTTTATTTGGGGCAAAATGGCCTCAAGTTTGATCAGATCATCTACTACCTCAATCACAAGTGGCATGTTGATTGTTATTCCTTCTATCTGGAAATTGGATTTGCCGCGTTTTCCAAATCCTCCAACTCCTGTCCAAACAGTAGCGCCTGAGACTTTGCTTTTTTTTAGAATATCTAAAACTATACTATGAGCACGTTTGCCTTGGATTGTATCGTTTTTCTTTATTCTTATGATCATGCATGTCATTTTCATTGTTTTCATTTATCGTAGACCTCCTTCTATGATAAGGCTCATCAATGTTCTACCTCCAAATATTGCACCTATAGATAATCCAACATTTGCAAGTATATTGATTGCCATCAGGCCATACTGTCTATCATCCAGTAGATTTGTAGTTTGAATTGCAAAAGACGACATTGTTGTGAGTGAACCACAGAAACCAACAGCAACAAACAGGACATATTTGGAATCAAGATTCCATTGCTGGGAGATTATGGCAAAAACGCCCAAAATGAAGCTGCCTACAACATTTACTACTATCACATTTACTGGGAGAGCACCTATAAGAAATGATGATTCCGTTATTCTGTATCTTAACAGCGTACCCACTAATCCTCCAATTGCCAAGAGCATTATTTCGATTCCTTTCATGTCCACCTGTTCCCATCAATCACTTTACGGTAGACATTATCAGTGTCAAGCGACACGGTTTAGGAGGTTATCCACGGCTAATGTCATAGCCGTATCTATCCCATGTGGGTACTTTACTTAAATCTTTATTGTTTCGTAAATTTTGAGAATATCGTTTATGCTACCAATCAGTTTTTTAATTGGTGGATATGTTCCCTGCATTTTCAACGTCTGATTTTTTATTACAAAAAAATAAGAAGCAAGTCGTCTTGTTGTTTTTGCTTTGTATGCGACCGATAAATCAGAAGCATGTATTTTTTCTAGATTAGATGCAATGTCGCATAGTTTGATCAGTTTTGTTTCAAGCGGTGCATTTTTGAGTTGTCATATATATTGAACATCTTGTTTTTTTTTTTGATAATAAAGCATTTTTTGTTAAAGGTAATACCAAGGAGGTTATGTCTTTTCCAAATATTTCTTCGAGTTCTTGTGGCGATGTGTCGCCTTCCTCTAAAACATCGTGTAACCATCCAGCAGCCAAGATTTTTTCGTCTGTAATTCCAAGATTTGTTAGCTTCAGAATAACATCTTGTAGATGAGCAGTTACTTTGGTGCCATCTTTTTTTGTCTGACCACGGTGTGCTTTCATAGCAAAAGATTGTGCGGTGGATGATATTGATCCCATTTAGCAATATATGATACACTTTACAGATTAAAGAGATCTTATCTCATTATAGCCCTGTAAGACATAATTGAAGATAAAACGTGTTAGCCTCAAATATGCCTTGCTTGACATTATCTGACTCGCATATTTTATATTCTAATTGCCAAAGCTGAATTTTATGGTAAGTGGAAGATCATGGTTTGCAGAATCCATAGCAACTTTCTGCCTCGTATTCTTTGGAACATTATCTGTAATTATATCAGCTGCGGCCTTTGGAACGGGACTAAGTATTGAAGGAATTTTGCTTATCTCGTTTGCACATGGAGCAGCAATTGGTCTTATGGTTTATGCATTTGGACACGTGTCTGGCGCACACATAAACCCAGCTGTGACTATATCAATGATAGTTACAAGAAAAATAGGCATCATAGATGGTATTGGATATATTGTATTTCAGATAATTGGAGCGATTATTGCTGCATTTTCTGTAAAAACAATTCTGCCCACACTTGGTGAAAAGGTGCATTATGGGGTCCAAGGCGGTCCTAGTGATCTAATCAACAACAGTGCAATGTCAGGTTTTGCCATAGAGCTAGTGTTGACTTTCTTCTTAGTTACAGTAATTTTTATGACAGCGGTACACAAGAAGGCGCCAGCCGGAATGTACGGTTTGGCAATAGGCGGTATGATATTTTTGATACACCTTGTTGGTGTACCGTTAACTGGTGCGTCAGTGAATCCTGCAAGAACCCTAGGTCCCGCAATTGCATCAGGCTACTGGGACTTTCACTGGATTTACTGGGCAGGTCCAATAATTGGCGGGATAATTGCCGGATTGATAATGAACTACATCTTTGTCAAAAAGGCAGAGAGTAGCGCATAGTTTCACTGCAAACGTTTTTTACAAATTTGTTTTTAGCTAGTTTTGTGGGCCCGTTGCACAGCTTGGATAGTGCGGACGCTTGCGGAGCGTCAGGTCGTGGGTTCGAGTCCCCCCGGGCCCGCTACTGTAAAGTTCTTTTTATGGTTCCAACCCGCATGAGGTTTTGACTTGAAAATAGACAGAAACGACCTGCAGGTTTTCAGGGAAAATGCCCTAGAATTGTTCAACCAGGGAATCAAGGCAAAGGTTACAAGGGATAAGTATACTCGAGTCTTGCGCAAGATTTTGACTGATATTTTGGAGACTGTCCTGTAAGGCACATTCGAGGAAAGGGCCTCAGAGCTTGTCAATCACACCAAAAAAGATCCTGATTGGGGAATGTCTGTTCTTTTGGCCATATCGAAGAAGCTAAGGGAAAGAACCGAGCTTCCAAAAGAAGATCCAAAATATCTGAATCCAGGATCTTTCAAAACCTACTTCAAACCAAT
>JBBIVI010000141.1:0-3672 GCA_037439825.1 Candidatus Nitrosotenuis sp.
AAGACTACATCTCAAAGCTAAACCCACGTGTCAAGGACGCCATAATAAGCCAGCTTAGTTTCACAAAGCAATTGCAGGAAGAAGCTAAACAGGCAATGAAGGAGGTGCTTGACAATGGCGGCTCACTACAAGAAGCAAGAAAGGCCTATTTTGAAAAATTATCACTCACAAAGGAAGAACTGATCAAAGTAAACAATCAGAATAACACTGAAAGTCACTCCATGATAAAGAAGGCCGAAGACAAAAAGATAAACAGCAAAAAAGTAAAGGGTCTAAAGCTCAACAAGTATCTCAAATAGATTTGCGATCTGTTTTTTGGTTCCAAATTGGAACTTTAAAGACTCGACAATTTCCGTTGTAGATATAATCAAAGCTATTGAAGTGCCGCCATGATGTCCACGAGCATCAGTCTAGGCAAGGGAATTGGAAAACATCTATCCTCAATACTGGTAGACGAGGAAGGAGTCTCCATTGAAAACATTTGGCAGACCATCTCCGACTTTGGCATAAACAGAGAGGATCTCAAAAAGCTGCAGCCAACATACAAAGAACTCTTTGAGATCTATTCTGCAATTAGGGCCTACCGGATAAGCGTCAAGTATCTCAAAGAACTCAAAGGCAAGCTCTAGAGTCAGATATCTAAGGTGGCAATGGATGGATGTAAACGATATCAAAGAGAAAATAATAGTAATTGGAATTACTGCTTCAGTATTTCTACCAATAAGACTTCTTGTAAGCCAGTACCTGGCAGAACACTGGCTTGGCAACCTAGGTATTGCTACCTTAATTTCCGTTATGTTAATTGTTTTGATAAAAAAGGACAAGCTTGGAACACTTGGCAATATTTTCAAAAATCAACTCGCGAAATCACTTTGGGGCAGATCTGCTAAGATAATTGTACTTACTTTGGTTTTGTTTACGTGTTATTTTGGAACAACCATACTTTTGATTGACCGCGGAAACACATTATACTACGACGACAAAGAGGTCTTGTTTCAAAGCATATCCAATAACGAAATAGAGTCGTTGAGGCTAAGCGGTCCGCAAATCAAAGATAATATTTTTGGCCTGCCCCAGATACAATACGCGGACTATCTTTTTTCTATTTCTTATGCAATGCTAAATGATGCTATGGGTGGCATGCTTATCAACCTCCACCTGATTTTGTTTGTGGAGCAAGTCGAGCTGCTTGGTCTTTTTTGGTTTTATAGAAAGATCTTTAGGCCAAAGCAGCCAATCATAGCTTAATGCGACGTTTGTCTGTTTTGAACAGACAAATTGAGAATACGTCATCGGTCTGCCATATTGTTGGTTTGTACAAGTATGCCACACTAGTACTAGTATTTCTTACCATATACGCGCATAATGCATATGCTGCAGACTTTGAAGTAAAAATTCTCAAAGGTTCTTCAGACAAAGAAAGTTCCATGAAATTTTACCCAGAGATCATCCCAGCAAGTCCAAACGATTCGATATCTTGGTATAATGAAGACGGAACTGCGCATAGCATCACAAGTGGTTTGCCTGAACATCCAGATTATGCAGGAGTATTTTTCAAGACAGGCACAATACCGCCAGGTAAATCTGGTACAATCAAGATTGACAGCTCAAACCATTTTGCATACTATTACTTTTGTGAGATACACCCATGGCTCGAAGGGAAAGTAGTTGTGGAAACGGCCCCCGAATCCCAGCCAGAAACGCAAGATGCCATAGTAACGGAAGACATGTATTTTAAAGATCAAGACATACTTGTAAGCGGCCGGGTTGCAACAGACTATGCAAAAATTCCCTATGAGATGTTAGTCTACGAATACCCCGACAAGCTAATCGAGGTAAGACATGGCAGGTTTGACCAAAAGTCATCATATATTCAGACAATCGAAGCAGACTACCTCCAAGCAGGAAAGTATCTACTCAAAGTGACTTATGGTCTGCCAACCCAAGTGGCAATAACAACGTTTGAGATAACTGCTGAGAAGACAAAGCCGATTCCTAGCTGGGTAAAGGATGGTGCAAAGTGGTGGTCAGATGGTACCATTTCAGATGGCGAGTTCATAGATACGATAGAGTTTTTGGCAAAAGAAAAGATAATTACAATTCAAAAGTCAAGTGCTGCAGAGCAGTCTCAAGTCATACCCACATGGATTAAAACAAACGCAGGGTGGTGGGCAGATGGCATGATCTCCGACAAAGAGTTCACAAGAGGATTGCAATATCTTGTCAATTCTGGAGTAATTCAGATCTAGTTCTGTTTTAGATATAGCCGTACTGCCTCAAGATGTGAGCAGTTTGCCTTTACGCCCTTTCCGTGGTGAAATTTGTAAAAATTCTTGAAGCCAAGACAGTCGCATGAATCCAAGGTCACCATGTACGACTTGTTTGGATCAGAAGAGGATCGCACCTGATACAGATCATCGTCTACTTTGATTACGTTTCCTTCATCTACCAGTTTTTTTGCTTTTCTTAGTGTGCTTGCACTCAACATACAACGTTAGATCGACTGATTAGAATAGCTTGCGATCTTTGCGTCTTGTTGGTTCAATTAATTTACTAAAAGAATACATAAGTAATATCAACCGATTTTTGTTTTGATTAGCAAGTGGAGCGAAAATTCAATCAAACCCCAGGAGATACGAACATTGCCATTTTGGGATATATGACCAAGGTAGGCACATGGCTTAACCTAAGACAGATAACCACAGGTACGCCAGGTTCCGATCTCAACAGGGAGCGACTGCGACTTATCTTGGAGAGTTTTGCCAAAAAAGGATTCATTGAAACACGAGAAAGTGAGAACCCAAAGGCAAAGCTAGAATACAAAATTACAGAGAAAGGTAAAAACACGTTCCTCAAATGCACTAATTTTGATCCAGATGTAAAAGCAGTTCTTGGCCTAAGAGAGTTTTCAGATAATCTTTAGTTAATCCACAGCATCGAGTATCCTTGTTCTTCTTCGAAGATAAGATCCATATCAAAATCCAGATTCAATTTTTGCATCAGAGAAGATAGTTGTGATGACTGGAGCTCTTCATCATAGTTTTTTGCAACGCAGAGAACCCTGAATATGAGTTTGCCCGACTTGGCAATGTTGTTTGTGAATTGCTCTAATGTGGAAAATGATACATCATCAAAGAACTTTACCATAAAATCACCTTTTTTTGTAGACACCAATATATCGACAGTATCATTTCCTACCTTCTGGTCAAGCTTTGCGGGTAGTTTTTTTTCGGATCTTCCCCTAAGCAAAGTACGCAGTTCCGGAAAGACAAGGCAGGAGTGATTTAATATCCGCTCAACACGATTGGTACCCTCCGGAATGGACGTCTCAAAGTTCACAAGGTATGATTGTCTTATCAGCTGGCCTTCGATTGACTTGAGTTCTTGTTTGTATGCATGCCCCCTATACGTGATCCACAAAAACAAAAACGACAAAAGACCTATGACTAAGCCATTGCTTGCCATCAGCCACACTTGCGTCGTATACAGTCCCAATACACTGTCTGGTGCAAATCCTTGTTCAGAGTGTGGAATAAATTCCAGACTGGAAATTCCAGTCTCTTCGTCTCTGATTTCTGTTATCTGTCCGTTTTTGTTTATTTCCTGTTGAAAATAGTATTGTGAAAGCGAGATTACGACAGACAGTGACAAAAGTCAATTATACCCATACCC
>JBBIVI010000142.1:0-3650 GCA_037439825.1 Candidatus Nitrosotenuis sp.
CGATTTGTATTCATTATACGACATAATGGAATCAGCAATAAGCAAGATAGTAATTCCTGACCAAATACGTATTGACAAACCGACAAAGAACGTTTATCTTTTCTGCGATATGGAAAAAATTGTAGCGGTATTTACAAACTTGATAATGAATGCAATTCAGGCAATGAATAACCAAGGCGATGTAATCATCAAATTTGATGAAAACGATGATACCGTTACATTCAGTGTGCAGGATTCAGGCCCAGGAATCCCAGAAAATCTTTTAGACAAAATCTTTGAACCATTATTTACAACCAAATCTCGTGGCACCGGCCTTGGACTGCCTGCAGTAAAAACCATCGTACAACAACATCAAGGGATAATCACAGTGTCGAATAATCCGACCGTCTTTTCTGTATTATTGCCAAAAAATTTGACCACCTAGGATTAGGACAAGATTCAATACCTATCTGACAGGTATCACAAAGATGTTTGAAAACGTGTGGATGATTCCGCTTGGATTTGCAGCTGGAATAGTTGGTTCTATAATCGGTCTGGGCGGTGGGATAATTGTGGTGCCTACGCTAACTTTTCTTGGTATTCCACCCGCACTTGCGTCCAGTAGCAGCCTTTTTGCTGCATTTAGCAACGCTGTGGCCTCAACTACGTCGTACGCGAAACAACGACGAATAGACTATAAAACGGGGTTCAGACTAGGGCTAATGTCGCTCCCAGGAACAGTTCTTGGTGCTCTTCTTACTGCAGAGGTAACGCCATCTATATTCAAGATCTTATTTGGAATCGTACTTGTTGTTTCCTGTCTGTATCTTTTCATGAAACTAAGCATCAGACAAAAAGAAACAAGTGTGTCTAAGATAGTGATCATTCTGTCTGCGGCAATAAGCTTCTTTGCTGGAATTCTATCTAGCCTCTTTGGAATAGGCGGCGGAATAATTTTTGTCCCTCTGATGATCATTGGGCTCGGCTTGATGGTAAAGAATGCAACTGCGACATCACAACTGATTCTGTTGTTTTCATCGGCCTCAGGTCTTGCGACCCATTCACTTTTAGGCCACGCTGACTATAATTATGCATTATTTCTTTCAGTAGGTGCATTCTTTGGCGGTCTTGTGGGTGCAAGATTGTCCATAGAGATAAAGGAAAACAGTATTCGCATAATGATTAGCGCTGCAATGGTGGCAACAGCAATCAAGATGTTCTTGGATGGAATATTGACTCAACCAAGTACCGGTTAAGGATATAATCTGGCATAATGATACCATGCTATGGCAAAATTTGATGGAATTAGAATGCAGGAACTGGTCAAAGTTGAGGATCCAGATAAAGACGGTGGAATTACTCTGATTTTTCAAGATAATAGATATCTACACATCAGAGTCAAAGATGGAAAACTGGAAACGATCTCAGTACCAGAATAACTGTGCTATCTGGGAGGCTCTTTTTTTATCCGGTATAGATTGCGTTTTGCAATAACCACCGTATCGCCATTTTCTTTTTTTCCTTCAAAATCTACAGAAATCATGCCAAACTCGTTATCCAAATCTTTTTTGTCTGATATAGTGAATTTTATTTTGAGAATCTCGTCCACACGAAGTGGTTTGAGGAATCGGGTGTGTCTATTTTCCCAATTTGGATCGCCATCCATTCCATAAAGCAAGATCATATTTCCATAAATCTGGCTCAGTCTTGTAAATTCACCTTCCATTCTTGCAATTATGGCACGTCCTGACACTATGTTGCTGTATTCATTGTCGTCAAATATCGTGTTTTTTATTCTTGAAAAACCAAGGTATGATTCAAGCTCTTTTTTTGAAAACGTGCAGGTTGAAAAAAACTCTTCACCAATCTTGAGATCGGAAAACTTTTTCATTTACTCTCTTGTCTCGTCTACACAGAATGTGACTTCGGATGAGCTTCTTGAAGCATCTGTGACAAAGTAGTTGATGGCCTGAGCGATTTTATTGTTGTCTGGCTCTTTACCGTCGATGCTTCCAGGCAGCACAAGAAATGATCTGATTTTCGACTTTAAGACATCACTTAACTCTTGATTCACGGTGGTAGTAAATGGCCTTAACGCACCTCTGAAGACCTCAATTCGTGCTCTATCTGCACCTGATACCTTGCTGCCACCAGGAAGATCTGGTCCAATGATTATTGCAGTACCAGTTGCTCCCTTGTATAGACGAGGATCCTTTTTGCCTCCGGGTACAAAAAACTCAAAAGCTGTTTGAAGTACTGTTGCAGGAGTGTTTATGAATTTGTCAACAAGACCGTCCCAATCCTTTCTTGAAAGCTCTGTGATCTTGATGTTTGATGGTACTTTGCCAGTGATGTATACTAGAGTTGAAAAGTTGCCTAATGTCTTTGCGGCATTGAACCATCTTTGCACTTCTTGAGGATCACTCAAATTAACTGTGTGTGAATGAAACTTGGAGCTTAGCTGTTCTTGGTACTGTTTTGGCGTGGTCTGTGAAATAAGACACACTACTTTGCCTCCATTTTTCTCTACATGCTGGGCAAGAAACTCTGCTCTGTCTGCATCTGTTTTGTCAGTCGCATCTACTGTAAACACAATCACACTTGAAGCTAAACTTGGCTGCGGCATAACTGGTGTGGATGCAGCAATGTGTGGTTTTACTGGATAAAACACTCTGTCTCCCGGGATTACCTTGCCGTTGAGTATTTTTGCAATCTCATCATCTGCAAGCGTGAGCACTGTCTGTGCGACTTGAATCTGAGACAAAAATTGTCTGTCCGCAATCATAAACGAGGTGTTCTTTTGCACCTTTTCTGCAATCTCTTGTATCTTTGCCAATAGTTTGATTAGTGTTTGTGAGATCTTTTCAACGTCTCCACCTTTTATCTTGGCAACATTTTGAGCAGCTTTTTCAATTCCTTCTTTGACTGTCTGCTCGCTTTCCCCCAGTAATCCTACAATGTCCTTGTTTGCAATCTCTACTTCTGCAGGACTAAGATCTTCAAAACCACTTACGCGCAAAAATTCTGCGGCAGCTTTTGGATATACTGTCTTGTAAATTCTATCAGAGTGGACAGGTCCTGGATTCGTAGCAATTGATATGATTCCACTCTCGGTAAGCTCCCAAGACATTGCCTCCGCTAATCGGTTTTTTGCGCCCTGTGCTGCGGTGTATGGTGTTCTAAACCTGTATGGTCTTTGCTCGTATGGTCTTTCTTCTGTGAAAAATGTCGAAATTGTAACAATCTTTGCACCTTGCTTCATCACCTTTAATGCTTGAACCGATGTCCAAAATGTACCGGTGAGATGAATTCCAACTGTGCTTTTGAACTCTTCAAGTGGTGCGTTTACAAAACACGTAACCGGCCCGGAAACGCCTGCATTATTTACAACAATATCTACGCTTATGTTTGCTTTTTTTAGCTCATCGAACATGTCTGAAACCCCTACCTCGTCGCTAACATCAACGCCTGCAAATAACCAGACTTTGGCATTGCTTTTTACTTTGTTAATTATGTCCTCGAGGATCTTTTTTGTTTCTTCAAGTGGTTCTCTTCTTCTTCCCAAAATGATTATACTTGCTCCATTTTCTGCGAATAACTTGGCAACGGTCTGTCCTATGCCGGTACCGCTACCTGTAACCAAGACAACTTTGTTTTGAAATTTTAACATA
>JBBIVI010000143.1:0-3629 GCA_037439825.1 Candidatus Nitrosotenuis sp.
CCGTCAAACACAAAGAGCTCTTTTCCATCTACAAACTTTTTCATTTTTTGAAGTATCTTATCAAATCTGTCAATAGGAAATGGGTGGTTTATTTTGCCCCAGTCGACGTTGTTGTGGGTCTCGTCGTCGTCGACGATGAATCGGTCGTCTGGCGATCTGCCTGTGTATTTGCCTGTTTTCACTGCAAGGGAGCCTGTGCTAGTTACAATTCCTTCGTTTCTTTGCACCGCAGCCTCAACAAGTTTTTCTGGGCTTAGGTTTCTGTGTATTTTTGACGGTGAAATTCCAAAATTCTCAATTTGTGAGATAAACCTTGCAGTAAGAGTCGTTTTAGATTCTGTCATATCACACCGCACAATCAAGGAACGAAGTGTTCATTGAATACTCAAGTCGTCTGTACTACATTATTATCTCTTACTTTTTTGGCGCTGATCCTTCAAGTAACCTATTTATTGTAAAATCTAAGAGTCCTTGTGTTGACCATAAATAAGGAAAAACTTGCGTTAAGGGAGAAAATCGCAGAACGCAGGCCTGATTTTGTAAGGCAGGAAAGCTGGAGATACAAGCGGGTAGGCCTTGCGTGGAGAAAGCCAAAAGGTATTGATAACCACCAACGCAGGCAAAAGTTTCGCGGTAGACCAGGACTGGTCAAAGTTGGATATGGCGGACCAAGGATTGCCCGCGGTTTGCATCCTTCAGGATTTACAGATAATCTAGTTCATAATCTTGACGATTTACAAAGACTCGATCCAAAAATCGATGGTGTCAGAATTGCACACGGTGTTGGAAAAAAGAAGCGAGTCGAAATAGTCGCAAAAGCATTAGAGCAGAAATTCAAGATCTTCAATGCGAGAGTGAGAACAAGTGGTAGTAAATCTTAAAGCAAAAAAGCGTCTTGTTTCACGAGTAGTTGGAGTTGGGCTAAGCAGAATCAAATTTGATCCAGAAAGCTCAGACGACATTGCAGATGCAATTACTCGCGCAAACATACGAAGTCTAATTTCTTCTGGTGCAATCACAATCAAATCTGCAAAAGGCACATCACGTGGCAGAGCTCAGTTCAAAAAAATGCAAAAGAAAAAACGTGGAACCAAACCAGGATCAAAGAAAGGACGAAAGGGTGCTCGCGTAGGCAAAAAACAAGTCTATGTAAAGAAGGTACGTGCCCTACGTCACAGACTCAGAGTAGCTAAAGACAGAAAGGAGATAACGAATCCCGAATTCTGGAACCTTTACCGTAAAATAGGTGGAAATACTGTAAGAAACATTGCCCACTTGTTGAGCTTAATTGAGGAAATCAAGGCTCACCGCAAAGCCTAGAACCTGAAAACAGATTTTTCCCAATTTTCAATTTTGCCATTTTTTATTGTAATTCCTTCATCTGAGAGCATTTTTGTTTTGATGTCTTGTCCAAAAAAGTAGCCGCCAATTTTCCCATCAGATTTGACGACTCGATGACACGGGATTATCACAGGGTACGGATTTTTGTTCATTATACGACCTATCGCACGTTGTCCGTTTTTTAGGCCAACAGCTTTTGCGAGCTCTCCATATGTGGTAACTTTGCCTTTTGGGACTTTGAGAAGCGTTTTGTAGACTTGGCGTTCAAGATCATTCAAAGTTTGACCACCTCGAGATCACTCGTCTTTAGCAACTCAAGTATTTTTTGCTTGTGTGGTCCAAGGCCTGCCCAATCAAGAAGCGCGGTTTTTGCTTCTTTGTTTTGCTCAATTATGTGTGAAAATAACCGCTGATCCAAAAACTCTAAGGCGTGTTTTGGGACAACCGTGCCAAGTGCGTATCCTCCCTGCAAGATCTCTTTTGTAAATTTATCAGGGTAATGAGTGCCACCAAAGCAGATTGCCACAGGCCATTTCTTTATTGGTTCAGACATTGTTTGGAGTACGATCTTTGCAACCCTGTTGCAAAGATCCTCGTTTGTCCATTCTTTTTCTGTAGTCCCTATCTCTATGAACAGAGTTGGCTTGGAAAGCGCCGTTGGGCCGTGGTGCGTTGCTTCTATTGTGATTTGGAACTCTGAAAAATCATTTCTGTGCTGCCAAAGCTTTTGCAGGTATGATTTTTGTAAGTGTGGGTGGGGAATTGCTACTTGCCCAGAGTTTCCTCCAAATTGGGCTTCTGAAAAATTCCCCGTGCTATGACATGTAAGTGCAAGCTCGCCTGATTGGGCCGCATGTTTTGACAAAAAGACAAAGCCATCGTAATGATATTTTTGCTCAAGCCAGTCAGCAGAAATTGCGGGTGATGGAATTATCACCAAATCAAATTTTTTCCCACGGTAAACTTCTCCATCTTTTTTCATTTGTGTTGAGAGAGATTTTGCCATGTTGGAGCCCGCGGGGTCTTTTTCGTATGCGACTAAAAGTTCCATGTTCACTCGTTTTAATCATTAGAGATATAAGTACACCTTCATAACTTCCACCAATGGATCTGAAAATCACCCTAAAGAACATGGCAAATACAATGAAGCTTGCCAAAAAGTCTGACAAGGAGGACTATATGCAACATCTTAGGTTGGTTCTTTTGGGCGTTGCCTCGATTGGGACGATTGGGTTTATAATTCAGTTTGTATTTTCAGTCTTTAGATAGAATGGAATTGTCTCAAGAAATCAAATCGCATCTTTTTGCAGTAAGGACCACAGGAGGTCAAGAAAAAGTAGTGATGAACCTACTTCAAAATAAGATAAAGACCAACAAGATCAATATTTTATCAGTACTTTTAGTTGATAATCTCAAAGGATACATCGTAATTGAGGCAAAGGATGCAAATGCAGCCTTTGACGCACTCCAAGGAATAAGACACATCCGCGGCCAACTCAGAGGAGAATTAGAGTTCAAAGATATTGAAGGCTACCTCGTTACCAAGACCACCGCACCACAAATAGCAGTCGACAACGTAGTCGAGATCATAGGCGGTCCGTTTAAGGGCATGAAGGCAACCGTTACCAGAGTGGACAACGACAAGCAAGAGGCAACCGTCATTTTGTTGGATGCACCATACCAACTTCCAGTAACCGTAGACACAAACTACCTAAAGCTATCCACGGCTTGAGCAAGGATTAAATCTTCACGTAAGCGAGTCAACTTATGTCCGATACCCAATCCATTTCAGCATTGGTAACAGGAGGACAAGCGTCAGCAGGTCCACCATTAGGCCCTGCGCTTGGTCCATTGGGCGTAAACATCATGCAGATAATCAACGCAATCAATGAAAAGACTGCAGACTTTGAAGGCATGAAGGTCCCAGTCACCGTATCTGTAAACACCAAAACAAAACAATGGGAAGTAATTGTCGGAATTCCGTCCGCAGCAGCCTTGCTCCTCAAAGAAGCAGGAATCCAAAAAGGTTCAGGAACATCCGGCTCTACGTGGGTTGGCGACATCAATGTAGATTCCCTAGTCAAAGTAGCAAAGGCAAAGTTGGAATCATCCTATGCAAGCTCTATAAAATCAGTCGCAAAAGAGGTTGCCGGAACTTGTGTGTCACTTGGAATAAAAATCGAAGGTAAAAACCCCAAAGAATTCACTGCAGAAGTCAATGCAGGAAAATGGGACGACAAATTCAAGTAATTATTTAGAAATAAGATAAGAAGGCTCTTTGTCTGTTT
>JBBIVI010000144.1:0-3613 GCA_037439825.1 Candidatus Nitrosotenuis sp.
TAAATATTCATACAACTATGGAGAGACAATTAGAGTGTCAGGGAATGTAGATTATCAACAAGGCATGCCAATTATAATCCAGTTACGAAGCACATCTGACATTGTTGCAATAGAACAATCATTTCCTTCTCCTTCTGGCTCATTTGTCACTGTTTTTGTGGCAGAAGGGCCAAAATGGAAAGAAGGGGGAACCTATACAGTCTTGGTTTCATATCAAGGTCAAAAAATAGAAAAAAGTTTCCAGTTTACGAGTCAAGAACAAAAACCTCTTGAGACCATAAAGCAAGAGCCAAAGTCAAAAACCAAAAATTACAATCAAAGATTTTCCAGATCCTACAAAATCGCCGCAAGAATATTTTGATCGATACAAAAATTATCAAGATTTCAAAAAGTGGTTTGAAGCAACATTTGTTGGCTACAATATAGAGAGATAGTGGGTTATAAAGTCACACATATTGCTGATTTCCCAGATCCACGACACTCACTACAATACTACATAGACAGATACAATAAAGAGGAACGATTCAAACAATGGTTTGACTCTCAGTTTCGCCAAAAAACCATTTACGACATAGTTGGAATAACAGAACAGATAAGAACACTCGTGCCTGCATGGGTAAAACAATACGCAGTGATGCGGTCAAACGATGAGATCGATGATAAACGCTTTATTGATGGCATATCATCTTTGATAAAACAAGACATCATTGTGATAAATGAGGATGTAAACCACGACAATCAAGACAAAACTATTCCCATATGGGTTAAAAGATCAGCTAGTTGGTACGGTCAGAATATGATAACAGAAGACGATTTTTTGGCTGGAATTCAATATTTGGTTGAGAGAGGATTCATAGTAGTATAAACACAGGGTTAGTTATAACAGCAAGTAGGTTTATTTTTGAATCAATTTCAGTGATCTTGTGCCAATTCTTCCAATAGATGGCGGCCGATACGGTACGCGTCAAATGCTCGAGATTTTCAATGATCAAAAAAAGATAGATTACCAACTACAAATCGAAGGCGCAGCTGCAGTTTCTCAAGCAGAGATAGGCATAATTCCGAGAACTGCTGCACAAAACATTCTTGCAGTTTCAAAATCTGGTAAAATTACTGCAAAGCGAGTAAAACAGCTTGAAGCAAAAAGTGACCACGACACAGCTGCACTAGTAGAAGCACTCAGTGAAAAATGCAAATCTGCTGCACGTCCTTGGATTCATTACGGCCTTACAAGCAACGACTTGGTAGATACGAGTACCTCGATGCAGATCAAAGATGCTTTATCAGTAATTGAGCCAAAGGTTGCAAGACTTGCTCTTCTATTAGCTCAAAAGGCAGTGCAATACAAAGATACACCGGCGGTTGGACGTACACACGGCCAACATGCAAGCATCATTTCATTTGGTCTCAAATTTGCAAACTGGGCCGCAGAGATGGCAAAACATGTAGAAAGAATAGAGGAGATAAAAAAACGAATCCTGATCTGCAAGACGCTTGGTGTGGTCGGTACCGGCTCACTCATGGGTGAAAAGGCAATCGAAGTACAAAAAAGAGTTGCAAAAAGACTAGGTTTGTTTCCTGCCGAAGTTACCACGCAGATAATCCCAAGGGAAAGATATGCCGAATACATCTTTCAACTTGCGCTCATTGGTAGCACACTTGAGAAAATCGCCGTCGAGATTCGTAACTTGCAGCGAACAGAGATTGGCGAGGTTGCAGAATACTTTAAGGAAGGCCAAATGGGAAGTAGTGCAGTTCCTGTAAAACGCAATCCTATCAAAAGTGAGAGAATTTCGTCCCTTTCAAAGCTGTTGCGCAGCCAGATGAGTGCTACATTTGAGAACATTCCTTTGTGGCATGAGCGAGATCTGTCAAATTCTGCAAATGAGCGCTTTACGATACCAATGTGCTCCATTTTGCTTGACGAAATGCTTGAAACTATGCTAAAGATAATTGAAAGACTCAAAATCAACACAGAAAAAATAGAGCAAAACCTTCATGTTACAAAGGGGCAGATATTTGCCGAATTTGTTTTGGAGGCCCTCATTAAAAAAGGGATTCCACGATTCGATGCATATCGGGCAGTTCAACGTGTTGCCTTTGAGGCCCATGATAAAGGAATAGACTATAGTGATGCAGTAAAAGGTGATGAGTTCATTTCCTCAATACTATCAGAAGATGAAATTGACAAGATATTTTCTCCATCAAGTCACCTTGGCGCATCACCAAAGATAATCGCAAACGTAAATTCCTTGGTTCAGAGAATCTGCAAAAAGTTTACCTAGATTTTATGAGCGTCTTATGAATCATCGAGCCATACTGAAGAGCCTTTTTTCTTGCGTTTGCAGAGATTTCTGGCACTCCTACCTGTAATGCTAGTTTACGTATGACGTGCTTTCTAAACAAATCGTTTCCGTCTTTTATCTTCTCAGAAACCGGTATTGTTTTGGCATAATTTATGAAATCTTGAGATAGTAAAGGTTGGACTATTTTGACTCCAAACTCTGAACACACATGGTTTACTGTTTTCATCATCTCCAATTCGTTTTTTAGTTTGGCCTGCATTAGTTCCACCACCTTTGATTCACCTTCCTTTATTGCATCCCTATATCCATTGTAACCGCAGAATAACTCATCAATTCCGTTTGCAGTTACTACTATCTGCAAGTCAAGACTCTGTGCTAGCTTGGCCACATGATAAAAAGCAATACTGTTTTCGTTCCATGAAAGATTCTCTGTTTCTATTGTGGATCTTATCTTCTTTGATATGTATTCAAATGCACTTGGGTCGATTTCCAAGATTTTGTGTGGCATTTTGAGTGATTCATTTACTAGTTTTGAGAACTCGATATCGTGCGATCCTGCAAAACCTATCGTCAGCAGAGTAACATCGTATCCCATGTCGCTGCAGATCTTTGCTATGGTTGCGCTGTCAACTCCACCAGAGAACGCAATGCCAATTTTCTTTTCTGATACAGTCTGCGATATTGCGGCCTTGATCTTTTCCAGCAGCTCGTCTAGTTGCAGCATTCTAATTACCCATGTAAAATTATTAATTTAAGTCCGACTGATCACGTATGTGCGTCCGGAAAAACTAACTGACTCTCAAATACAAGAAGAGCTCAAAAACCTTCCAGGCTGGACCATACATAACGGAAAACTACACAAAGAATTTGTCTTCAGGGACTTTAACCAAGCATTTGGTTTTATGACAAAGGCTGCATTACATGCAGAGAAGATGGACCATCATCCAGAATGGTTCAACGTATACAACAAACTCAGAGTAGACCTGATGACGCATGACGCAGGAGGCATAACTTCAAACGATATAGCTTTGGCAAAGATCTTCGAATCCCTAAAACAGTAACTTCAATTTATATACAGAGTAAAGAACAGTTTTTGCAAATGACAACAAATCCAGTCATTGTAGATTCCGATTTTAGATACATTGATAAAAAAGGAACACTACTCAAGTCAAGAACGGAGCTATCAGTTGCTCAGACATTATCTTTTTTGGGAATTGATTATCAATATCAATACAACGTTACATTGCCGGACGGTAAGACGGTAGCCATAGATTTCAAAACAGAAGATGGTAAGCTAATTGAAGTAA
>JBBIVI010000145.1:0-1793 GCA_037439825.1 Candidatus Nitrosotenuis sp.
TTTCAAAAAACGGTGTGTACTATTCTGTTTCAAAATTCTCAGAGTACGGCAAGCATTCAAAAAAGAAAATAGAGTATTTAATCTCTTGTACAAGAATCGAAGTAGACGAGACAAAAAACGACCCACTCGATTTTGCATTGTGGAAGTTTGAAAAAGATGAGCCAACTTGGCCAAGCCCGTGGGGTGCTGGCAGGCCTGGTTGGCACATAGAATGTTCTGCAATGAGCCTCAGATACTTAGGTGAAGAGTTTGAAATTCATGGTGGTGGGCGCGACCTGATCTTTCCACATCATGAAAACGAAATTGCGCAAACAGAAGCAGTCACAAAAAAGCCACTTGCCAAGATCTGGATGCATGTAGGCATGGTCACAATCAACGGTGAAAAGATGTCAAAATCCCTTGGAAACATCAAGTCGGTAAGATACGTTTTAGAAAACTGGGGCCCAAACATCATCAGGCTTTTTTGCTTGTCTGGGCATTATTCAAAGCCAATAGACTACTCTGAAGACCTACTAAAAGAAAACCTCATCAAGTGGCGCCAAGTCGAAACCGCATATTATGAGATGATAATGTCCGACGGGCAAGGCAGTATAGATGAGATCACTGGACTTGTCTCAGAGTGTAGAGCCGAGTTTGATTCAGCCTTAGAAGACGACTTTAACACGCCACTTGCCACAAACGCATTCTTCAAGCTTGTCAAAGGCATAAACAGACTAGCAGCATCTGAATCCATGACAAAATCAGTTGCAGAGATATCACTTCCAGAGTTTGAGCGCATGCTCGATATTTTCGGATTGCAAATACAGAGACTCACCGAATCCGAAAAACAAGCGATTACGGATCTGATTAAAAAAAGAGACGAACTCCGCGCGCAAAAACAATACCAAGAAGCAGACAAAATAAGAAATCAGATCTCAGAGATGAGTATCGTCTTACTTGATCACAAAGGCAAGACAATCTGGATGAAAAAAGAGAAAATCAAGGCAGATTCCTAATGTTTTTTTGCCGCAGTGACAAGACAGATGACATCTCTGTCACGGAGCTGGTATGTGGTAGGAAGCCTCAAGTTATATCTGATATCTTTTGCGTAGAGCAATCCTTTTGTGAGGTCACTGTGGATCTCTTTTGCTAAATCCATAACGGTTGCGCCATCTTTGAGTAATATCAGATCTGGCAAGACATTTCCTTTTTTGTCGGACAACCGCTCCTCATCGGCCACAGGATAGACTGCGTTCATTTTGAGCAGCTTAAAGACTATCACATTTATTGCAAACTGGACTCCTGTTCGCATATATTCACCCATGATTTCTTTTTTGATGAAGTCAAGTGCGTTTTTTTGCTTCTGGCTGAGTTCGTCGGGCTTTATGATATCAAACTGTTCAGAGCCTGGAGAATATTTTATGAGGTTTTTTTGTTCGGCCCTCCTCAAAGACAATTCACTGTCAGCACTTGCCGGTACCACTATCATATCGTTGTAGCGCTCGCGCAGCCGTGCAAAGTTCTTGTCTGCACCTTCTATGTCGATTTTGTTTGCCACAATTAGAGTAGGCTTTGAGATCTTGCGCAAGATGGTTGCAAACTTTTTACTTTCCTGAAAGTTGATCTCATCAAAGTTCTTGCCTTCAATTCCTGCCATGTGGAGAGCGTCTTTTACATGATAGTTAGTAACTCCAATTCCACGATACAAATCGGCAATTGCAATCACCATATCTGTTCCTGAGTGAATCACTTTTGAGACTTTGTCCCTGTTTCCTTCCAGGAATTTCAGATACCACATTATAAGTTCTTCCTCA
>JBBIVI010000145.1:1803-3592 GCA_037439825.1 Candidatus Nitrosotenuis sp.
TATGCTGGCTGTAAAGACCTTCTTTCTTCAATGACATTATCAGCTCTTCTTCAATGTCTGCAAAATCAGAGATTGGGTCGCCGGTTCCCACCTCAGTTATCTTGCCTGACGAATCTATGCTGCCAGATACATCCACTACATGCAATAATGCATCTGCTTGTGCAGCCACTGAGAGAAACTGGTTGCCAAGCCCCTTTCCTTGCCAGGCATCCTTGATCAGGCCAGGTAGATCAATTAGCTCAATCGGGATGTAGCGCCAACCATCTACGCATTTTGAGTTTTTTGGGTTGTCGTGCATGTTGAATTCAGGATGCACACAAAGCGTGATTGCATATGCGGTAGATTATTCTGGTTTTTTTGTAGTAAATGGATAAGTCGAAATTTCCGATGACGATAATGTAGCAGCATTGAAAAACGTAGTCTTGCCAGTATTTGTCTTGCCAATAATTCCGATTTTAATTGTCACAACTAAAGTTGCGTTTGTAAGTATTTATTCATGACTGCTTGGTTTTTCCATTAGCTTTTCTATGGTGTTTTTTAGCTCATCAAGTGACCACGAAATCTCATCTAGTTCTTCTTTGGTCAGGCTAGAATCCCACTTGTCCAAAGTAAGTTTTGATATCTGACATGCATGAAACAAAAGATTCCAGTATGGGTGGTGTTCTGCCGTAGCGTATGAGAGCTCAGAGACATCATCCAAGCCATTTTTTGCCCTCTTCAGCGAAGTCATATTTTCGCCAAAAATTCGAACTATGTTTGCCTCAACGTCTGCTTCTAGTTTTATCATGATACCTTTTTTTGAGTAAGAATCCACCAGTTCCTCAAGTGAGCGATAAAACTCTTCAAACTTGCTCATTCAAACAACCGCTGATGTTCAGCAAGCATGCATCTATTGTATACCACATCAATTCCTGCTTTTTTTGCAAGCTCTTCTGCCTCTTTATTATGGATTCCCTCTTGGAGCCATATGACTTTGGGTTTTAGCTTGATTGCTTCCTCTACTACCGGAAGTACTTGGTCTGACGGTCTGAACACGTCGACTATGTCTACTTGCTGATCTATTTCTGTCAAGTTTGCAAAAGACTTGCGATCAAGTATCTTGTCTGCAGTAGGATTAACAGGTATAATGTTGTATCCTTGTTTTATTAGGTATCTTGGGACATAGTTTGCTGCCTTTTCTTCGTTTTTTGACATCCCTACCACTGCCACGTTCTTGAACGAGAAGATCTTGCGAATCTCCTCATCTGTATGCAGATCTCTTTCCATAGGCAGCATTTGTAGTTATGAGATTTTAAGATATACGCAAAATTCTTTATACGTAAAGCATCAACCAACGGCATGGAAGAAGAGCCAAAAGACATCATTGTACTTGGAGCCATAAAAAAAGGTGCTAAAAAGTTCAACAAAATACGAGACAAAACAGGAATAGAGCCAGAGGAGCTAAACAAGATATTAGAAAAACTTGAAGAGCGTGGCTTTATCCGGGTTGAAAAGAAGAAAGGATTCCTTGGCGGAGAGAAGATTGAACTCCACCTGACTGAAAAAGGCTCAAATGAACTTGTTCCATCAGATTTTGGTAAATTCGCTGGCTTTACATAAACCCTTGCCTGACCTGTTGGTGCAGGATTTAATGCTCCACTTACATTATAACCAAAGTTTATATTATAATTAACTATTATTGTATACCCATCTCTTATATTTACATTTGGAGTATAACTTATTGGTTGGGCTGCTTCATTGCAGTTATATGTTCCTGTTTGTTTTGCCCACATCCAGTAATTACCTGGCT
>JBBIVI010000146.1:0-3526 GCA_037439825.1 Candidatus Nitrosotenuis sp.
ATACCTTTGACACATTTGAATACGGCATCTAAATAAAAACAGTACGAATGTGATAGGGTGTCTACGCCACAGTTTGCAGCTGAAGTTTGAGATTGTAGTGTTTGTTTATAATGTCAATTAGGTGTGTGAGATTTTTTTCCTCAATTGTGACGTTTGCCTTTTCTTTTACGATGTCCTGTGCTCTAAACGCCACACCAAGTCCACAGATATTAAAAAGAGTCATATCATTTGCTCCATCTACGGTAACTACAATGTTTTCCTTTTTTTCTTTCCATTCGTCTATTTTGATTTTTGCAGATTTTGCTTTGTCAGATGTTACGTGAATTTGTACACCGTCAAGCTTGCCATTCTTGAAGACGAGTTCATTTGAAAATACATAATCTAGTTGGAGCTCTTCTTTGAGTCTATCAGTCATTATAGTAAATCCTCCAGAAACTGCAAGTAGTTTCCATCCTGCTGCTTTGAGGACTCTGCATGTTTCTTTTGCACCAGTCATGATTGGTAGGTCGTCTGCAACTTGCTTGCACACATCATAATCCAAACCCTTTAGCGCATCTACTCTTGTTCTAAGTCCTTCTTCCCAGTTTATGAGGCCTTGAATACCTTTTCGAGTTATTTCCCAGATTTCTTTTTCTTTGTTTATTTTTTCTGCAAGTATCGGCAAGTATTCTGCATCGAAAAGAACTCCTTCAACATCAAAAATCGCCAGCAATTTTTTCTAACTTTTGGACTAGAACCTATCAATATAAAAGTTGAAGTTTATTGTAAGATCGCGATACCGCTAATAATAAATCATGGTACAAAACTTGTCAGACCATGGACGAACTTGAGCATAAATTTGAAGTTGAAGTTAAAACCTCAGAAAAAGCACAAAAGATTCCAGATGACGTAAAAGAAGAGCTCAAGGCATCCGGAATGATGGACGACAAAGGCAAACTCAAACTAAAAGGCGTAAGCCCAAAGATGCTAAAACGCATGAAGCAAGAATACGTACAGTGCCCCGTCTTAAAATCAGACGTTCATTTCATACAGTGTTTTGTGTGTCCTAACTTCCAAAGCAGAGTTACAGGTAAAGTGCTCTGTAAGGGCGATCCGTTAAAAAAGTAAAAATAGAATAAAAGCTATGGTCTTGTTCCCCAGCCAAGTTGGATGAGTCTTTCTGCAGTTTCAGGCTTTACGCATGCCGGTGAGCCGTTAGAATTTTTGAGGACTAGTTCCATGCCAGAATCACATGAGACGTCTTTTGGTTTAACTCCAGACTTTACTTGTTCGCGTGGTGTTAGACCTACGTACTCATTTTCAAATTCTTCATGTTCTTCATCGGATTCACCCATCATTTCAGGTGGGATGATTCCTTCTGCCTGTTCTAGTTTCTCAAGAATTGCGTCAACATGTGTGCTTATCTCTGATGCATCAGCTCCGTTCTTTATCATATCACGGAGTTCCTCTCGCATCATGATTTCGATTTCTTCCATGAGTTCTTCGTCTTGCATTGCGATTGGCGCCTCAAGGAATTCGTAGTTATCCAGGTAAGCTTTTGTTGCAAGACTTAGTGCTGCGTTATTGTTTCCGTTAGCATATTCTTCGCTTGCATCAGATAGAAGTTGTTCTATGTTTTCAAAGTACATGTGTAATCCTTCACTTTCTGATTCTTCGCCGGTGATTTCTTCTATTTCGTGGTTTATTCCGTCAACTAGCGTTTTAACTAACGATGGGTCAGATTTGTTATCGTACGCGTGCCACAGATCTGCATAGAATTCATCGATTTCCTCTACTTCGTGTTCAGGAAGATCTGCTTTGATTTCATCAAAGATTTGTTGCGATCTCCACACGAATGCAGAGCCATCCTGGAATTCTGCCATCTCTGATATCTGACCTTCTGCTACAGCTTCAGCATATTCTGCTGCTGATGTCTCAAGAAGTGTCTTAATCAGCGACAGTTTGAAGTTTGGATCGTTGCTCAGTTCCTCACCTACGACAAACAGTCTTGCTTCTTCGATGAGCATTCTTGCATCATCTAGTGCTGCTTGAGCATCCTCTCTTGAAACATCAACTGTGTTTGCACGCAGATTTGTGAGTGTTTCCTGCATTTTTGCGTCAAGTTCTGGATCATACTCTTGAAGCTCTGCTTTCATCGAGTCATACAGTTCTGCAATAGGATGTGTTGCATGTACTATTGCAAGCTCTGCATTGTCATCATCTAAGTTGAGCTCAAGTGCATGAAAATGCCCCAGAGTTTCTTCCAAGGCTGATGCAAAGTCATGTTTTTCGCTCTCGTCTGCAAAAGCCAATGGAGTTACTGCAAAAAGTAATGCTGTAAAAATTGCAGTTACTTTTGTCATCATGTGAAAACCGCTCAATCCTTGTCATTTAAAGGAATTAGATTGTTCTAAATCCATATAACAAAGATTAGAGATACTAAGAAACGCTCATTAAGCAAAATTCGTGTGTGAATTCAGTTGAACAAAGAAAGTGTAGGAATAACAGTCTCAAAAAATAATGATTTTAGCGAGTGGTATACCCAAGTGGTCCTCAAAGCAGAGCTTGCAGATTATGCACCTGTTAAAGGACTCATAGTCCTAAGACCGGACGGTTATGCAATCTGGGAGTCAATCAAAATGTCACTTGATGACAAGTTCAAAAAGACCGGCCACAGAAATGGGTTTTTGCCCGTCTTGATTCCAGAGTCGCTTTTGGGCAAAGAAAAGGAACACTTTGCAGGATTCAACCCAGAGGTGTTTTGGGTCACCCACTCCGGAGACTCGGAGCTTGGAGACAGACTCGCGCTGAGGCCTACTTCAGAAACTCTAGCATATTCTTTGTACTCAAAATGGGTTCAAAGCTGGCGCGATTTGCCACTTAAGATCAACTTTTGGAATACCGCCTTGCGTGCTGAAATCAAGGCAACAAAACCGTTTCTTAGAACTTCAGAATTTCTGTGGCAGGAAGGACACACCGTGCATGCAACAAAAGAAGAAGCTGAAAAAGAGGTTCTTGAGATTTTAGAAATTTACAAAAACACAGTGCAAGAAGAGCTTGCAATTCCAGTAATAATTGGTAAAAAAAGCGACAAAGAAAAGTTCGTTGGTGCGGTCTACACCACTACGATGGAAGCCATAATGCCAGATGGTAAGGCGTTGCAGATGGGCACGTCACACTTTTTGGGCCAAAATTTCTCAAAACCGTTTGAAGTTAAATTTCTGGATAAAAATAATGCAGAGACATATGCGTGGCAGACTTCGTGGGGGGTCTCATGGAGGTTGATTGGTGCCATGATCATGGTGCACGGCGATGACAAGGGATTAGTGTTGCCGCCAAGAGTTGCCCCAATTCAGATAATCATAGTTCCGATTTACTATTCAGACAAAGATGAGCAAAGAGTGCATCAAAAGGCAGACGAGGTTGAAAGACTTCTCATCTCAAAAGGCTTAAGAGTGCATGTAGACAGACGTGGCCAGCTTACACCTGGCTTCAAGTATAATGAGTGGGAGTTAAGAGGCGTGCCCTTACGAATTGAAATTGGACC
>JBBIVI010000147.1:0-3522 GCA_037439825.1 Candidatus Nitrosotenuis sp.
TCTTTTCTTGTAGGTGACCATCGTATGTGTGCAGTAAGTAATACAAAGTCAAATCTGCCTGCGCGGAACGATGCCATGTATGGTGAGCGCCACCATGTGATCTTTGGGAGGTATTCACCAGTGGCTTTATTTTTTTCTCGTGATGGATTTGCCTCTGCTGCAAGACCTGTAAAGACAAGCGATCTTTTATCATAAAGATATCCTATTCTTTCTTGATTTCCTGCATGATCCATAATTGTGTCTGAAAAGACAATTTTCCAATATGGTCCTAAAATTGTCATGACGCGGTTGAGATCATCGAGATTTTCTCTTAATTCTGTGATTGCTATCAGATCAAAATTAGAAAGAATCTCAGCTATGTAGTGAATAGCTGCATCCTCTCTTGGCTTTTTGCCGAATTCACGGATATTCCAAGTTGCTACGTTTATCGTCTCATCAATCTTTGAGGATGAATTTCTCCTATTCTCTCTCTAAGTATCTTTACTCCTTCGAGTACGTGAGGCGCTGCCCCTTCATGAAGCATTATCTCTATTATGTGACTTCTATTAGATAAAGACACTAACTATTCGTTTCTTATGGAATCGCGAGTATGTCCTTTGTTGATAAGCATTTGAATGACTGCATCAACAGAATAATCTATTCCGTGTTCTTGTTCAAAGTGATCTCTTAGCTTTTTGATAAGGGACAAGCTTTTCTTACCTTCGAGTACAAAACCGCACTCGAATCCATAATCACTGCAAACCAGTTTTATTGTCATCAAGCTGGGGTTTTTACCATTGTTTATAACTTTTAGTTTTGATAAATTAAATCCAAAACTAGGCGCCTTTCAACACTAAAAATTACAGTGGAATCGTGAAAAGATCTTCTTTTGATACGCCCTTCCACAAACCAATCATGCCTTGTGGCTCAACAGGTTCAACTTTGGTTATCTTTTGGATCTTGATGTGATCTGGATTCGGAGGCATCCACAACATTGCCATATAGTCGCCAATTTGCCCAACGTTGTTTGGAAGGGCAGAAACTATCTTGTCTTTTGAGAATCCCTTTCCAACCAGTACATCAATTGACTTCTGCATCAGATCCATTCGTCCGTGCACAAAAAGATAGACTGTTTTTTGCACGTCTATTTGTGACATGTGGTTGTGGAGATTTTCTTGCTAAATCAATGTTTCTGGAAACTCAAAAACGGTTAAATTGGCACCAAAGACACGCCAAACTGTGAAGATTGTTACAGTTGGTAGCAGAATCTTTGTCACAAGTTTTCAGCTAGCCGGAGTTCAGGGCGTCGTAGTAGATAGCCCACAAAATGCTTTCACTGAGATAAAAAAACTAGCAGATGATCCAGAAGTCGGCCTGGTTTTGGTTAGCGAAGACATTTCAACTCCAATCAATACAGACCTGACAAAACTCCGTGCTACAAAATCAAAACCATTGATATTCTCACTCCCATCTGCAGGCAGCGAGAAAAAGGAAGTCGATTACAGAAAGATGCTCAAAACAATCTTGGGCGTCTAAAACCTGTCGTATTTTGCATTTTCGTCGCCAAAAGACAACTTACTAAGCTTTGGACCTGCCGTGCTTATATATGTGCTAATGTATGCTATTCCTCCACAAATTATCCCACAACCAAAAATGACTGCAAGTATTGCAACTGGCATCTTGACAATGTCTGTCATGTCTTGCGGTGGGATCTCTGAGCCATCAACTGCACCAATAAACCCAGCACTAAAAAATCCTACAGCTATCAAAAGAATAGTTGCTGCACCGCCTACATTCATTCCTATTAGTTGAGACCATACAAGATACTTTTTACTCCCACGAATCGATTTGTTAAGATTTGACTCCAAATGGTTGTAAAATATTCCACAAATCGCAATTGCTACCACGAGTGTTATGTACATAAAATAACCAAAGAAGAACCATTTTGCCGCACCGTCAAGCGAAAGTGACAAAAACTCAATTATGCTCACATTGGAAAATATCATTTGTATGAGTATTAGGGCCACTGTCAGGCCGGTGATGACTGCTCCCTGGATTATGGCAGACAAAACAAACCTGTTTCCCCAAACACTTGGACGTTTTTTGTTAGATATCTCGAGAAATCTTTTTTTCTCCGATTCCTTTTTCTCAATTTCAGCATAATCGTAGAATTTCTTCAATAATCGAGACTCTTCCTCTTCGTCAAAACTATCGTAATCCGGCGTGTCCCAGCGTGACATGCTGTTCCTAAAACGATTTTTATAATAATTGATTTTGTGTTCGATCCGAACGGAATGTTTGGAAATCTCCAAAGTGCCATCAAATTCATGAAGTAAATATACTCAAAATCTAGTACCAATTATAATTGAAAACTGCATTTGTCAAAGGTCCTGCATCGGTGGAAATACAGGAAACAACAAGGCCTGCACTTGGTCCAGGTGACATCCTAGTCAAAATGCAGTCATGCGGTATTTGTGGCTCTGATGTCGAAAAGGTGTTCGGAAAATATGGGCAACCTTCGATGCGACTTGGGCACGAACCTGCTGGAATCATACTTAAAGTCGGCTCATCGGTATCTGGCTTCAAACCAGGAGACAGAGTCTTCACACACCATCATGTACCGTGTTACTCATGCCATTACTGTAAACATGGAAACGAGACAATGTGCCCTACATATTATGAGACTAATTTGTCTCCATGCGGTCTTTCAGAAGAATATGTGGTGCCTCAATGGAATGTAGAGCATGGTGGGGTCCTCAAAATCCCGGATACGATGTCATTTGATGAGGCCGCAATGATCGAGCCTCTTGCATGTTGTGTAAGGGCTTGGTCCAAGTTCTCATATCGCAAGGACGATACGACGGCAATTTTTGGTGCAGGTCCAACAGGAATGATGCACGTAATGCTTGCATATGCAAACGAATTTTCCAAAGTATTTTGCTTTGATGTAAATGATTTCAGGCTTGATTTTGCAAGTAAGTTTGGAGCAGTACCACTAAAAGCCGAGCCACAATCAATACAAAAAATTCTAGCAGAGACTCAAAACCGTGGCGTGGATGTCTCAATTGTGGCAACTGGTAGCCTAAAGGCCGTAACTGACGCCATATCTGTCACAAGAAAAGGAGGCATCATTATGCTGTTTGGAGTTCCCTCAAAGGGAGCTACACTGGACATTGATATGAGCATTGTATATTCCAAAGAACTCACAATAGTTCCAAGCTATGCTGCATCAGATCAGGACACAAAGCGATCACTTGAGCTTATCTCGTCTGGCAAAGTAGATGTCAAAAAACTGATCACTCATAGATACATACTTGGAGATTCACAAAAAGCCTTTGAGCACGCACATACAGGCCAGAACGCCATGAAGATAATCATCAACGGCTAGAAAGGATTAAGAAGGGTCTAGAAAACCCAAAATTCATCATGGATTGGGGATTAAAGAATAGGATTTCAAGCATACTCAAACCAAACAACGGTCGCGGTGTGATGCTTGCAGTAGATCACGGTTACTTTTTAGGCCCGACTGAGAAGTTGGAAATT
>JBBIVI010000148.1:0-3517 GCA_037439825.1 Candidatus Nitrosotenuis sp.
GTATCTGCCGTAAACTCGGTTGGTGCAGGAAGTTCCTCATCTGAAGTTTCTGCAATTCCGACTTCGTCTTCTGCACCTTCTGCGCCTGGCGCCCCAACGAATCTTGTTGCAACCGTAGCAACAAGCCAGATAAACCTGTCTTGGAATGCACCGTCAAATACGGGTGGCTATCAAATTACTGGCTACAAAATAGAATACAAAGTAGGCTCTGGTGCATACTCGATCTTGGTTCAAAACACCGCAAGTGCTGCGACTACCTACTCTCATACCGGCATCACCGCAGGTCAGACTTATGTCTACCGAGTGTATGCGATAAACTCGGTTGGCACAAGCGGGCCGTCTGCAGAGGCCACTGCAGGAACTGCATCTTCGTCTGTCACAGTGCCAGGAGCACCAGGAGGCTTTACGGCAACTGCGGCAGGACCAACCCAGATAAACCTCTCATGGAATACACCGTCAAATACGGGTGGTGCTGCAATCACCGGATACAAAATCGAGGTAAAGAAGGGAAGCGGCTCGTATGAGACGCTTGTTGCAAACACGCAAAGCACATCGACTTCATTTTCACATACTGGACTGACTACAGGAACCACATATTATTACAAAGTATCTGCAATAAACTCGGCAGGCGTAGGCTCACCAAGCGATGCATCGGCTACACCAAAAGAGACAACAAGTCCGGCACTTTCTGCCACTGCGGTATCACCGACATCAATTACATTATCATGGGTTGCACCATCGCAGACATACAAGCAAAACATAGTAGGGTATAGAATTGAAGAAAAGATAGTTGGCGATGATTTTAAGACTGTAGTTGATAATACAAATTCTCCTTCAACTAGTTATACTGTGACCGGTCTGACCACAGGAAAAACATACACCTATGTTGTTTCTGCCTTGTTTACATTGGGTGCAAGCCCTACCTCAAATGAAGCATCGGCAACACCACTTACTACATCAACTGCACCGGCCCCAAGCCAGCCAACTGCAAACCCGCCAGGAGCCCCCATTGGACTTGTTGCAACTGCTGTATCTTCAACCCAGATCAATTTGTCATGGAATGCACCATCAAACAACGGAGGCTCACCTGTAGTAGGATACAAAATAGAGATGAAAAACGGCACAGGCACTTATCAGACACTTGTTTCAAGCACGCAAAACTCCACTACAAAATATTCCCATACAAACCTAAAAACTGGAACCACTTATTCTTACAAAGTTTACGCGATAAGTTCTGCAGGAATAAGTGCTGCATCGTCAGAGGCCTCGGCAACACCAAGTGCTGCTTCTACTCCACCCCCCCAGGTCACCAGCCCGCCAGCAACGCCGACAGGACTCAGTGTTAAGCTGGTCTCACCTACTCAGGCAAATCTTTCATGGTCCCCAGTCAGTGGAAGTGGTATCAGCTACAAAATAGAGTACAAGATCGGCTCTGATCCTTATCGAACTTTGGTCAGCAAGACAACAGACACCACTTATTCTCATACTGGATTGCTTGCAAACACATATTCTTACAGGGTTTATGCGCTAAATTCTGCAAGCACTAGTTCCCCATCAAATGAGGCCTCAATAGACAACTCACAAAAACAGACAGAGACACCAAAGCCAAAACCAGACGAATCACAGTGTGGCCCAGGCACCACCCTCAAAGACGGCGTTTGCGTAGTAGAACAAAGCCATGAACCGGAACCAGAGCCTGAGCCATCAACTGGTTACAAAGAAACCCACATCCCAGGATTCCCAGATCCAAAAAGAGAGCCACAATATTACATCAACAGGTATACCAGCGATGCCGCATTCAAGGAATGGTTTGATAGAAACTTTCCAGAGCAGACAATCTACGAGATAGTTGGCGTCCCAGAACCAGAGCCTGAGCCGGAACCAGAGCCAAAAGAACTACAATGTGGCCCCGGAACACATCTTGAAAACGGAGTTTGCGTCGTAGATGAGCAAAAGAAACGCTTTGGTGGTGGATGCCTCATTGCGACTGCTGCCTTTGGCACAGAGCTTGCCCCGCAAGTACAACATCTAAGAGAGATTCGAGAAAATACCTTGCTTTCGACAAATTCCGGAAGTGTATTTTTGAGCGGCTTTAACGATGCGTATTACATGTTTTCACCAACTATTGCAGACTGGGAAAGACAAAGTCCTGCGTTTAGAGAATTAGTCAAGATATCAATTACACCCATGCTCTCCAGTCTGTCGATTCTAAATCATGTCAACATTGATTCTGAATATGAGATGCTCGAATATGGAATTGTGTTGATCTTACTCAATGTTGGTATGTACTTTGTTGCGCCAGCAGTAGTGATTATAAAATTAAGACAAAAACTAAGCTAACTGCATTGATTTTATAGTTGTAAAAGGATCCCAATGTTTTTTTAGATAACTTGCAGGATGACTTTTGTTGGGAAAAAGCAAAAAGCAAAGTCCTGCCGGTAAGTCAAAAGCAAAGTTTGTAGGAATTGGCATAATTGTAGCAATATCTGCCATAATCGGTGTTGTGGTAGCAACGAGCGGAGTCGATCTCAGCTCGACAAAAACTGTAATCGATACAAATAATGGCTCACCAATACTGGGTTCAGAGTCAGCGCCGGTAACAATAATAGAGTTTGGCGATTACCAATGTCCTTTCTGCCAGAAATGGAATTTGCAAACCAAACCACTAATTGAGCAAAACTATATCAATTCTGGAAAGGTAAAGCTTGTCTACATCGACTTACCAATAGTCGGAATTGACTCGCTAAATGCGCATGCATCAAGTTATTGTGCAGAAGAACAAGGCTTGTACTGGAAATACCACGATCATCTCTACAAAAACCAAGGACATGAAAATGACGGGTGGGCAAAGCCAGAAAACCTCAAAGTACTTGCAGCAAAACTCCCAGGGCTTGATACACAAAAATTCAACGAGTGCCTAGACTCTGGAAAATATGAAAGTAGAGCCAATGAAAACAAGAATATCGCATTGAAAAATGGAGCACGCTCAACGCCAACTTTCATCATAATAGGGCCAGACGGCTCCGAGACTCAGATCAGCGGTGCTCAGCCATACTCTGTCTTTCAATCAGCAATAAATGAAAAACTACGCGTTTAGGTATACAGTTAGACTGGAAAAAGCAGTATTCAGATTTGTCAGGATTTCAATTACTCCTCATTATAAACATCCAGGCTGCAGTGCTTTGTCGACTAAATCGATAGAATCGTTGTTTTAGGTATGTACATCGAGTGAATTACTCCTGGACTTGTCCTGGGTAGTTCACCAAAAAAAATACCCCAACTGCAGCCAATGTACTAATGAATATGATTACAGCAAGTAACAAAATGCACCACATCATAATTGGAATCATTGCTGCAGCAGCGCTTGTGGCAATGCTTGCAGTTATGAGCAGCGATACAGCATATGCAGCTACTGAGAAGACGATTAAACAAAAAAATGTAGAGCATGCAGTGGGAGAAATGGAAAGTGTACAGTCAACAAAACCACCAATATCGGGTAAAGGAGATACTACAACGA
>JBBIVI010000149.1:0-3471 GCA_037439825.1 Candidatus Nitrosotenuis sp.
GACTATCAGTGCAAAGGCGTCGGCTCCACCAAAAAGACCAACCCTCCAGATAATGATTGCAATTGGAGCCACAATAAGTGAGATTCCAATTGAGTATAGTTCATCTTGCAGGTTGCCTGCAAACGGAATTAATATTGCAGCAATTCCACCGAAAATTATCCAGAGGAGATCGTGTATCTCACGTTTTTTGATGTCTGACACACAAGCAATTCCAAGCATAATTAGTGCTAAAATTATTCTAATCCCTTCAATTGATGGTAATTCAAACATTGTCTAATCTTTGTTTTTGATCATTTTTGAATTTATTTAATATCAAGCTTGCATTTTTTACCTAAACTGAAAAAAATTACTTTGCTATCTTTTTCATGGGCTCTACCGGCTTTGAGCGTTTCCAGAGATGTTCACACAAACTGTACATGTTATCTACCATCTCAATGGAATTACTATCTAGGACTGAGTCATTGTCGTCATTCATGTCCATTGTTTCGTTAATGCCTCCCGACATAATGAGGTGTTTGCCGTTTTCAACAATCATCCTGCTCTTTGAAGGAAGTTTGCCTATTCTGATCTCAGATGCACCAAGCTTGTTAATTATTGCAAGTGATGTCGAATCCTCACTATCAGTTACTATCTTGATTTCACCGCCATTCGCTTTACAGATTTTCATTTTTTCAGGTATTGAGGTATGGTACATCCTCAAAAGGTCTTTTTCTGTTGTAACAATGTAAACTGTGGAATCTGATTCTTGAAGGATCTTGCCTATTCTGGAGTATATGTTATGCCTTCCTTGAATTACAGATACAGTTGCTGTTTCAACAGGTGGTTGCTTTCTTGTAATCTCTTTTAGGTCTTCAGAGAGCTTGCTTGCAATTTTTTGCATAGTGATAAACTCATTTTCTTTTCTTTGGATTATGTTTGCAAGCGCATCTTGGGGTTCTACTGGCTTGCAGATGATAGGATTAGTTAGTGTGGTGGTAATCAAACCCATGCTTCTTAATTTTTCAAGTGAGCGATATGCCTTTCCTCTTTCTATTTCTAATTTTGCAGCTAAATTTCCTACAGATAGTGGGCCGGTCTGCAAGAGGCCTATGTACATTTTTGAATCTATTTCCTCTAACTCAAAATGCCTAAGCATCGTAATTAATTCGTCTTTGTCTGGCAATTAATAGAACTCTATCGAAAATCTAGTATATTAGTTTGTATAATTTGCAACACCTTTTTGTCGAAATTTTATGGCTATTCCATCACACTGGAACTACCTTGATTTGATTTTTTACTTCTTGAAGCACTTCCAGCAGACCTTCTGTTCCTAAGGTATTATCTTCATCAACTAAGTTAAAGTGTCCCAGCTTTCTTTGCGGTTTTGATTCTGCTTTTCCATACATTTTCAAATAAAGATTCTTTAACTTTATGTCCGATATTTTGTATTTGCCACTAAATTCGTTTGGTCCTAAAATATTGTACATTATTGTAGGGTGAAGTAGTTTTGTGTCGCCAAGATCAAGACCAAGTATTGCACGTAAATGTTGTTCAAATTGTGAAGTTGCACTTGACTGTAATGTGTGATGCCCTGAATTGTGAACGCGTGGAGCAATCTCATTGATCAGAATTTTATCATCACTTGTAACAAACATCTCTATGCCGAAGACACCTGCTCCATGTAATACTCTCATTGTTTCATGTGCTATTTGTTCTGCTTGTTCTGCTACACTGTTAGGGACTCTTGCAGGCGCAATTGTCATTCTGAGTATGTTGTTTTCGTGGATATTTTCTACAACAGGATAAGTTGCTATTTGTCCTTTTGTGTTTCTTGCAGCTATGACTGATACCTCCATTTTAAAGTCAACAAACTTCTCAAGCATCAATGTTCTTCCATTAAAATAATTATACGCCTTTTCCAAATCGTTTTGGGATTTTATTACGAAATTACCTCGTCCATCATAGGCGTCCCTTCTTGCTTTGAGTAATACAGGGTAACCAAATTTTATTATTTTTTGTTTTAGGTCATCTAACGACTCTATTGCAACGAAATCTGTAACTGGAATGTTGTTTTGTCTAAGAAATGATTTTTGGAAAAACTTGTCTTGAATTATTCGAAGCGTTTCGGGAGATGGGTTTATGGTGGTTTTTGATTCTGCAATTTTTAGGACCTCGCTACTACCTGACTCTATTTCATAAGTTAAGATGTCTACTTGGGAGGCAAGATCCATGATTGCTTTTTCATCCTTAAAGTCTGCCAGAATCTGCTTTGCTCCAACTTGGACAGCCGAACAATTCTCGGTTGGATCCAACACAATTACTTCGGATATGTGTTGTGGCATTTTTTTTGCGGCTTCAGTGAGCATCATGCCTAATTGGCCGCCTCCGATTATGCCCAAAATACATGCCATCACGACTCAGACAAATTCTCGAATAAAAATAGTTATTCGAAGTTCGGTACTCAGATATTGTTAAAAGTAGCAAATCAGTTTCAAGAACTATGTCGTCAAAAAAACCACTCATCGGCATAATTATGGGTTCAAGCTCAGACAGTAAGATAATGCATGCTGCAGCAAAAATGCTTGATGATTTCGGAGTCCCTCATGAAGATCAGATAGTTTCTGCGCACAGAACGCCTACGAGGCTCGAAGAATATGCAAAACATGCCGAAAAAAACGGGTTCAAAGTAATAATTGCTGGAGCCGGTGGTTCTGCACATTTACCTGGAATGATTGCATCTCATACAATAATTCCTGTAATTGGTGTACCAATAATGGTCTACAATGACAAATCAGACAAAAAGTCTACGAACTTCAAATTTTCAGCATTTGGGGGCATGGATTCGCTACTTTCCATAGTTGAAATGCCAAACGGCTCTCCTGTAGCTACTGTGGGTGTTAACAAAGCTGCAAATGCAGCTTTGTACGCAATAAAAATTCTTGCAAATGAATTTCCACAACTAAAATCGCAACTAAAAAAATTCAAAGAAAAACAACACAAGGCAGTTATTTCCGAATCTGATGAGTTAAAACGAAACGGTCTTGTAAAGTTCGTCCAACGAAAATTCAAGTAATCTATGTCAAAAGCTTGAATTGAATATTCTTTGACTTTAGATGCGAAATCAGTCTTTGCGCGTGCTCTCTTCCCTCTGTTTCTAAGCTCAAAGTTACTCCTGCAGTTCCTGCATCTATGTTTGAGCTAAGTCTGTCATGTACAACTTCGACGATGTTGACACTAAGTGATGCAATTTCGTCCACTACTTCCTTTAACGCACCAGGTTTGTCTTTTAGTAGGATGAAGATCTTTACCATTCTACTCATGGCTGCAAGTCCTTTGGATACGATTTGGCCGAGCAGATACATGTCTACATTTCCACCTCCAAGTATGGGGGTTACAATTTTGTTTGGTGCTGGCTTTGCTGCTAGAAGATATGCCAACGCAACTACCCCGGCTGGCTCTACTACCATCTTGGCCCTTTCCATCAGCAAAAAC
>JBBIVI010000150.1:0-3427 GCA_037439825.1 Candidatus Nitrosotenuis sp.
TGACTTGGCAAGTCTAACCTTGCTTGCATCTTTTCCCGTACTGATCAAAACTGTACGGTGTTTTTCTATGGTTTTTGTAAACGATGCCATGGTTTGTGATATTGATAATGTGTTTGAGGGATGCCCTACAGACAGGTCTGCAATACCTTTGTGGCCTGCCACTATTTCTATTGCAGATATCTCAAATGAATTTGCAAAGTTTTTTGCCACATCCAGACTTTGTGTCTGACTTCCCGGGTTTGGCAAGTTACCTTGTCTTTTTTCGTATGCGGAAAGCAGTTGGTCTTTGCCAAATCTTCTCAAAAGCTTTGTAGCTATTGTATCAAAACCAAAAAGGCCGTCAAATTCCATTTCTCCCACAAATACGAGATTCGGATCAACGTTCTCAATTCCTTCAAATGCAAATACCTGGCTTTCCGGGGGAAGTGTGGCCTTTATCACATTCATTATATTTTTGTCCGCAAAGATCTTTGGTCGGGGCAGACTCTTTTCTGTGCACTTTGCAAAGATAGTATCGAGTGTTTTTTTGACTGCTACTGTGTAATTGAGCACAACCAAAGTAAGCGGCTTTGTAAGATCTATGCTGTCAAGCCGTTCAGATATTGCTACATAATCTAGTGTTTTTGCATCGAATTCTATTTTCTGATCTAAATTCTCTGCTTTTATATCAAGAACAATGTCCGTAATACCGTAATTTAGCCAGATCTCAGGCACATTTACCCCACAACATAAGACAAAATAAATCCAGTTTAGTAAATTTTGATGTGGAGTTTGTAAAAGAGTTTGCAACGTTTTTGCACCAAAATGCCATCATCAAGTTTGGTGATTTCACACTGGCAAGCGGCAAGAAAAGCCCATACTATGTTGATCTGCGAGCAGTCCCAAGCTACCCGCATCAGTTTAGACGCATGATCAGGTACATGCAGAACCTCATCTCAGAGGAAGTTGGCTTTGACAATTTTGATGCAGTTGCTTCGGTACCAACTGGCGGCCTAGTTATAGCCTCGGCTTTGGCATACGAGTTGGTAAAACCACTTGTATACGTGCGAAGTCAGGCAAAGGAGCACGGAACAGGCAAGCTTGTAGAAGGAATTGTCAAAAAAGAGATGAAAATACTGGTTGTTGACGACGTAGCTACAACCGGTGGCTCTGTCATAAACGGCATAAGGGAGCTCAAAAATGAAGGTGCTACAGTGTCGGATGTTTACGTAGTTGTAAACAGACTGGAGGGTGCAAGAGAGGCAATGCAAAAAGAAGGTGTCACGTTACATCATCTTTTGGACATTTACGAAATAGCAGAGATACTACACTCTGAAAAGCTAATTGACGATTCTATTTTTGATAAGGTAAAAAAACAGACCGGGCATTAGCTGTCGTAAATCATTAGACCTTTTTCTTCTAGTGTGTTGTGCAGATTGTGTACGGAACGATACACGTCGCTTTCCTTTCTTGCACCAGTGCACACCAATTTGCCCGATGCAAACAAAAGTATCACAGTCTTTGGATCAAGCATTCTGTGGATCAGTCCGGGGAACTGTTCTGGCTCATACATACTTCGTGGCATTATACGTGCTGCATGCTCAAGATGTATTTTTCCGCCAAGATTTGCTGATGCGACAATATTTTGCACAGTAACTATTGGTTCATTTTTTATCTTGATTCCACCTTTTTTTAGCTGCTGAACCACTGAGCGGACAGCCTTGACTGCCATGTCTTCTGACTTGCCGCCGGTGCAGACCATCTTACCTGATGAGAAAATCAAAGTAGCAGTCTTTGGGTTTTTGATCCTAAATACAAGTCCCGGGAACTGGTCTGGGTTCCACTCTGTGTCTGGAAATTTTTTTGTTATTTCGTTTAGATCCACTTTTTGTTCTATCGTAGCAGACGCAACCACATTTTCAATGCTGACTATGGGTTTTGTCTGTGGCATCTTTTTTGGGATCTAGTTTTGCTTGTATTTATACTCAAACGGTAGATTTCTTGGCAGCTCAGACAAATGCCTTCACATCATTTTTCAGACATAACTCTGATTCTTCATTGCGGCCAACAATCTTTGCTGTGTTACATCTTAAATTGATTGTCATGCGTCATTTTGGTTGTTTTTTCAATACGTACAAACTGCATTATTTTAGATCAACAACATACATCAAAACATTGGCTGAACAAGGCCAGATAGTTTGCACCAGTGTAGACGATTGTAGCGTAGCCCCTGCTACACTCATCAAACACATCTTGGTGCCATTTGATAATTCAGGACATGCATTACGTGCATTTGGACATGCGTTGGATCTTGCACGCAGATATGGAGCAGATATCACGGTTGTGACTGTTACAGATGAAGATCAAAATGCAGAATGGGTAAACGACACGCCAAGCCGTCAAAAAACTATCAACACAAACAGAAATGCAGAATTTAGAAGGATTTTTTTATCACTTGGCAACCAAGCAAGAAAATTCGGAGTTCATTTTGACTCTATAATCTTAGAGTCAACAAACACCGCGTTGTCGATAATCTCGCTTGCATCTCAAAAAAGAATCGACTATATCGTGATGGGCACCCATGGCCACGGAAAGACAAAGGAGATGATGCTTGGCCGTGTCTCCACAAGCGTTGCACTAAATGCACATTGCCCAGTAGTTTTGATCAAGTAGTAATTTGATAGGTTTTATGCGTAAATTTAGAAAATTTTTCTGCGTAACACTTTATTATGATGATTGAAAATTCCCTTCATGCGTACCTCAAGGGAAAGATTGAGTACGATATTTGTGGTATCGTTTGTTTTTCTTGTAGCTGTAGCATTTTCTCCACAGGCATTGGCGCAGACAGTGGAGCTAAAAACAAGTTCTGGATTCACCGTAGTCACAGGCGATGACATAAAGAAAAATCCAACCGCAATGAAGATCCTTGAGCGAATAGAAGAGTCAAAAAAGATCTTAGAAGAGCTACAAAATGGGCAAAAGCAAAAAACGGAACATGAGAAATTCATCGACGAGCAACGCAGAATTGCAAAAGAAGCATTAGAAAAAGAGCTGGCATCATTTAACAAAAAATACGAAGATTATACTCCACGCAATGCATTTGCTAAATTCGTTGCAGGAGTGAACTCGACACACAGTGCATTTTTCTGGGACCAGTTTGATTACATGAATGAAAAGATCAAGCTTGCAAACCAAGCAAAGGAGGCAGTATTGCAAAGTGGTGGAACATACCAGGAGGCACGAGCTGCATACATCAAGTATGCAACAATGCCAAGAGTCGAGATGATAAAATTAGTAATGGAATTGAACATAAAACACCAGTTCACAGATGCCGAGATGCAGGCATACTTTGATGCCAATGGCAAGCTTCCAAGATATGAGGACGATGATGTCTTTGTTTGCTATGGATGTGAGAAATATGAGAAAGTCAAAGCAGAAATGCTTGCAA
>JBBIVI010000151.1:0-3381 GCA_037439825.1 Candidatus Nitrosotenuis sp.
CAATTGACGCCATCTTGAATCCATACTTTGCGCACGCATCAGTCGAGATGATTGCAGGGCCTCCCGCGTTGGATACGATCACAAGGTCGCCCTTTAGAGGTAATGGTTGTTTTGAAAAGGCAACTGCGTAATCAAACAGTTCTTCCATGGTATCGACGCGGATTGCGCCAGACTGAGTCAGAACTGCGTCGTAGATCTCATCTGAACCCATCAACGCACCCGTGTGAGACATTGCAGCCTTTGCACCTTCCGGGCTGCGTCCTGATTTTAGAATTATTACCGGTTTTTTGTGTTGCTTGGTGATTTGTTTGCAGACTTTGAGGAATTCCTGGCCGTTGCCCATGTCTTCTAGGTACATGACTATCACCTTTGTCTGCTCGTGCTCTGCAAGCATCTTGAGAAGATCTATCTCATTGAGGTCCGCCTTGTTGCCTACGCTGACTACTGCGGAAAAACCAATTCCCTGTGCGCTTGCGTCCTCAACCAAAGCCGCACAAATTGCTCCGCTTTGTGAGACAAGTGCAATTTGCCCAGTCTTTGGTGTTACCTTGAGAAATGTAGAATTCATCATTGTTTTTGGATCAAGGTTCATGACACCAAGGCAGTTTGGACCTATCATGCGGATTCCATATTTTTTGACAATTTGCTTTAACTGCTCTTCGAGCTTTTTTCCCTCCTCATTTACTTCCTTGAAGCCAGCTGTGATCACAATTACTCCTTTGATCTTTTTTTTGCCACATTCTTCTAGTACAGCTGGAACGATGTCGTTTTTTGTCACCACCACTGCCAAGTCAATTGACTCTTTGACATCAAGCACAGTCTTGTATGCAGGCATGTCAAAGACCTTGTCACGAGTCGGAGAAATAGGATAGATCTTTCCCTTGTATCCTTTCATAATGTTTGATGTTATGGTGCGGCCGACGCTTCCTTCCTTATCAGATGCACCGATTATTGCAATAGATTTTGGTTCCAAAAGGGAGCCAGACATGTTTTTGGCTCTAGTTGTTTCGTAAATAAAGCTATTCTTGAAAATGCACTGATCTGAAAACGTCCCTTCAATTCTTTGAATACCGATTACCCCACCAAAAAATGAATTTTACAAAATTTTAATAAATATGGAGGGTATAACACATTATGGTCACACTCAAAAAGAAAATACAGAACGGCAAAACATACTATTATTTGAAACACCACACAGGCCCAGTTTCAAAGGAGCTATACCTAGGCACAACGATTCCAGCCAATTTAACACCACTCAAGCGCGAGTTTCTTTTCCAGTTTCTAAGAGGTCTCTGGAATCCACATCTTGATGAAATTAAGAAAGGATATGACGAATACCTCAAAAAAACCCCAAGATCTCTGTTGGATCAGAACCTTGTGGAATTTTCTTATTACTTTACTCACGATACTCAAAAAATCGAAGGATCATCACTCACTCAACAAGAGACATACAATCTTTTGAGATTCCACATAACACCGACAAAAAAGCCCGAATCAGATATGATTGAGGCGCAAAAACATCATGATGTTTTCATAAAGACAATGAGATCAAAAAAAGATCTCTCATTGAAATATATTCTGCAGTGGCACAAAGAGATTTTTGAAAAGACAAAACCGGAGATCGCAGGTAAGATCCGGCATTTTCCTGTTTACATCACAAATAGTAAATCCACATTTCCTCATGCAAAACTCATCATGATATTTTTAAAGGATTTTTTTAAATGGTATGATAAGAACGAGTCAAGAATTCATCCAGTTGAGCTTGCAGGTCTTGCTCACTTTAGATTTGTGAACATACATCCGTTTGGTGACGGTAATGGTAGGATCTCAAGACTCATCATGAATAAAATTCTCTACAAAAACGGTTATCCGCTACTTAACATAAAATTTATTGAGAGAAAACGATACTTTAAGGCTCTAGAAAAGGGCAACTTGGAAACAGAGGAGATTTATTTTTTAAAATGGTTCATGAAAAAGTACATTTCTGAAAACAAACGATTTATGCACTAAATGTCTTTAGCTTCCAAGCATCTTGCCTGCCATGTTTTCCGATCTTGGGATCCAGACGATCTTTAGATTTGGAAGCTTGCTCATGTAAGACCACGCTTCGCGGGCAAGCTGGCGCAGCTGCTCCGAATTTATCGCAAATTCGTGGTTCAGCTGAGATACTGTATTTTTTGAATCAGAGTAAATTGTGATCTGGTCTGTTGACTGGCCCAGTTTTTTTAGCGCAGCTATGATGGCCATGTATTCTGCTTGGTTGTTTGTTATGTTTGGCTTTTTTTCGTAAAACGACTCGCCTGTCTCTTTGATGAAATAGCCGTAACCGGCGTTGTCGCCGCCTGAACCGTCCACGTATATGCTAAGTGCCATCCTTGTACAACCTCGTCAACTTGACACTTAGATTTACAACTACCATATAGATTACAGTTGAGATTAGGTGTGCAATCACCGATGCCAAGTACGCCTCGTAATTTATTGAGAGAAAGTAATACTGGAGTAGCCACCTGGCAGTAAGGTAGATCACCTCGCCTGCACCAAGCGATGAGACTATCTTTATGAGGTCTTTTTTGAGTCTGGCACTATCGGTTTTTCCAGATTCCAGCTTGTACTTTTTTCTGTTGTCAAGATAGAACAAGCCACCAAACGTAGAGTAAAACGATACAAAATCCACTGCCACGGTGTAGCTGCTGTTGACGTGGCTTTCCTGTTTTGATAGGAGCTGGGCGACAAGTGCAGAAAGGAGTATTGCCACAGCAAACGAAATTATGAGATTTTTATTGAGTTTGATGTATTCTTTGTACTTACTTTGCAACAACTTGGTGAACTCGGCTGGAAATAAATCAGTTTAGTCCATTGTGATCTTCAAAAAGATCAGTATTCCTGCAAGCTCTGCTATGTGGACTCCAAGCAGGTACGGGAATATCTCAGGCGAGAACAGCTGCGACATGGAAAAGTAGGCGTATGCGCCAATCGTGTTGTGCAAAAACAACATGACTGAAAATACAATCATGCCAAGCGGCAGCTGTGCCTTGGTTCGTGCATACATTCTGCCAAAGACGAACATGAGTATACCAAGCACTATCATGTTGGCAATAGAAACGCCGGATAGAATCGCAGAAGTTTGCTCCATTTACAAAAACACCCCTAGTATGCTTATTTACTTTTTTCCAGTTCGCCTGCTATCTGCTCAAAAGAGTCCATGTTTGCCTCAAGAAAGTTCGATATGAAAAAAGTCACGTTGTATTTTTCTCCAATTCTTGTAATGAGATTGTTTTTTTCCAGAACCGATATATGGTGCAAAATCGCTTTGTAGTCCAAGCCCATCTCCTTTGCCAGCTGGTTTGCGTTAAGTGGTGTTTTTCTTATTTGCTGAACCAG